>JAEZNF010000095.1 GCA_023441845.1 Bacillota bacterium
GGGGTATACTGCGTAGGAATCATCGGCAAAGGCGTGGGAATAGCACTAAAGATTCAAGACGGGAACAGCAGGGCCATTGGGCCTGTAATCCTGGATATGCTGTTACAAATTAAGGTCATTAGAGAAGATGAAATAAATGAGCTTAAAGAATATTTAAGACCGAAGGTCATAAATCACAAAGGTGAAGTAGTCGGCGAAATAAAAAGTGTTTTGAAAATGAGATAGGGGCGTATCTTTCTCCTATCTCATTTTTTAATTAGCGGCCATTTCTCAAAGAGAGATACCGCAACATCCGAGTAGAACCCTGACGGCCCCGAGCTTTTGATTTAAACATATCTTCCGTTTAGCTTTGCCGGTGTTAAAGGATGCGAGGCCTACTTGTCTTGCCTTGATTAGCCTTCTTCAGATTGACCTTCTCCTGATTGACCCTGCCCTTATTTCTCCTGTTTTTCTGCTGCTTTTTCAAGAGCCTTTGTGTTAGCCAGTACAACCCTGCCTTTAATTTCCGTGAGAGGTTGATTTTTTTCCTTTATAACCTTTTCCATTTCCAATATTGAGTATTCGAGCTTATTGACATTATCGCGCTGTTCGGGAGTAACGGTATTCCTATACATTGACCATGATGATTTCAGGTTCTCCATATCAGATCCGGCCTGTGTCCAGTTTGCTGTCTCGCTGTCAAGCACAGAGTTTCTTGCATAATACCTGACCCTTTTTATTTCAGGTGACGTTTTAGTTTTGTATAACTGGTAGAAGTCTGGTATATACTGGTATAACGCGTTTGATGACATTAAAGTTGTTGGTTTGTCTTTAGCTAAAATGGCATTTGTAAGAGCGTTCAATGCATTGCTGAAATTGTCTGTCAGAGTCCTCGGCGCACCTTTTGTAACGGCAGACGGCATATACTCATTCCATTGATAATGCAGATTATGGGCGGTAGATAAAATATCTGTCCATGGATCCTTCTGTGCCGCTTGATTTGCTTTGGGGGAAGGAGAAGCAGATGGTGAAGGAGACGGCGAGGGCGACGACGGTGATGCGGAAGATTGCTCTTTTTTCTGCCCGTCTTTACTTTCATTGTCCTGCCCGCCTTCTTTGCCTTGATCATCTTCTTTGCTGCCTTCTTCCTCAGGTTTTATTGATTTATTGTCTTCGCCTTTTTTCTCTTCGGCTGCGGTTGGGCCTCCAAGGGTTTCAAATATTTTTTCGATATTATCTTCAATATTTTTTAGTTGATCCGGGGCTTTATCCGACTGGCTTTGCGATTGTGCCGACTGCTGCTGCGGCGAAGGCTGCTTTTTGTTTTTACTGCAACCGGAAAAAACAAGGGGTATTATGATAAGTAAAAAAAATATGCTTATTATAGATGCCTGTCTGCGCTGCATTTTTATATGAATCCCTCCTTTTACTGATATTTCCGCATTAGTTTCAAATACGAGTTTTATATTTCATGTTTATTATTTCTTAAATGTTTGATAATGATACCGTAAAGTATAAATAACTGCTTAAAAGAGCATGGCTTACATGAAAAATTTACATAAAGGATATTTCGAAGATTTGTTTAATTATATTAGTAATTAGTAATACTCATGCTGTGAGAAGCCGGTCTTTTATGGGAATACCAGGTAATTCACAGAAATAAAACAGGGAGGCTATATTAATGGCGATTACTGTAAGCATGTGGTCAGATAAAAAAGGAGAGATTAAAAGGTTTTTAAGTAGTTTTTATCAGAAAGAAGTTAAAATGGATGAGGATATAGGACAGTGGATTTATGTGTACAACAAGCCGCTTGAAGCAATCGACATTATCAGTGCTCTAATGGATAATAAAGACAAGTTCCGTATCTCTATGTGTTTGCAGGTCGACAGGGCAGACGTGCATATTATAACCGAGCAAAATCATAATGATATTGTAAAGGGCATTTTACAACTATACTATGAGGAAACCAGCCAGGCAGGTTGACAATGGTTTAGATAATACATAAATGTTGAAAATACAATAAAAGAAGAACACTTTAATGAAGCCTTGCGGGTTTAAACTGTAAGGCTTTAATAACGTAGAGGGAGTTTTGACAGTCGGTGCAAATAAAAGAATAAAAAATGCGGCTTTGGGATAATAAAGTTTTTTTATGAATATAATTATTGGGTGATAATTAACGGGTAGAAATTAAAAAACTGATTATAACAAAAATATTAATCATAAAATTAATTATTTTAATATACTAATTAAAAAAATTAATATAAGTATTGATTTTTTTAATTATTTAACATATAATAAACACAGGATAAATTTTCTAACAATGTGAAGAATAAAAAGGAGGAATATATATGTCAGTTTTTGAGAATTTTACACGTAAGGTTAGCGAAACCGCTAAAGCAGCAGCAAAGAAGTCGAGTGATCTTGTTGAAGTTACAAAGCTTAATATGAGCATCGGATCAGAAGAGGACAAGATTGAAAAGGTTTTTAAGGAAATAGGAAAGACAGTTTATGAATCCTTTGCAAGGGGAGAAAATGTCGATGAGATATTCATTGACAAGTGCAAAGAAATAACATCATATGAAGATAATATCAAGGAAATGAGAAC
>JAEZNF010000144.1 GCA_023441845.1 Bacillota bacterium
GATGTTATGTCCGATATGGTAGCAACGGCTTTCGGAAGTCTTGCAATGATGACGTCGGTTTTGGTTTCCCCGGAAGGATTCTATGAATTTGAAGCTGCACATGGTACTGTTCAAAGGCATTACTACCAGCATCTTAAAGGACAGGAAACCTCAACAAATTCAATGGCTACTTTATTTGCATGGACAGGCGCATTAAGGAAGCGCGGGGAGTTGGACGGAATCAAGGAGCTTGTAGATTTTGCAGACAAACTTGAGAAGGCCTCCATTGACACTATAGAACAAGGTGTTATGACCAAAGACTTGGCACAGCTTTCTGAGGTGCCGGAAAAGAAGATTGTGAACACTGAAGACTTCTTAAAGGAAATAAACAAGAGATTGGCAGCAGCTATGTAAGGACTGTTATACTAAAATGAATTTCAGGCTCATTAAGTCGTTATAAAATGGCTTATATTGAGCCTTTAATTTTAGTAATTCAACTTTCCTGTTTTGAATAACGCAGCCGATTATAAGGAATAAAAATCAATAAAATTTGGAAAATCGTAAAAGCGTTAGGTGTGTTAGAATAAATGTTTGCAGGATAATTATGATGTGGGAAAATTTAATTGGGAAGTTGTAATATGATGCGATATTTGGGGTATATATTATAGATAAACAACTTTATAATTGAATATATTAATTATTGAACGTGCGTAAGAATTTCATAAAGTGTTGCGAGTTAAGCGGATCAAGGTATATGATTTTTTGCGAAAAACATTTTACATTTCTAATTCTATTTTTTCGCGACATATAGCTCAAAAAGCGTTAAGACATCGCAATTTTTTCGCTACTTAATATATTTAAGGTATAAAGTTGTTTATCCTTAGTACTGGGGCGAAATGTTTCGAAATATCTGATGTGCATAAATGCCGATAAATCAATGTATATTTCGTTGTAAAGGATAAGGATTTTTATAAGGAGATGTGTTGAACTGGGAAAAATAGGTATAATTAAGTCTTACTACGAACCTAAGCTTGATGGTAACTTCCCGGATTATAAGGTGCTTGGGTGGGAGAACGTGGAGTCACAAAGGTTAAGATTCGATATTTTACTTTCGAATGTTGATTTGGATGGGAAAAAGATATTGGATGTCGGGTGCGGTCTGGGAAATCTCTATGAATATATCAGTCAAAAGGGAATAAAGGTGAAATACACAGGGGTTGACATACTGGAGAAAATGGTATATTCTGCAAAGAAAAAGAGGCTGGATGCAGAATTCCTCTGTATGGACATATTCGACGGTCACCCGTTTAAAAAGGGCCAATTTGATGTGGTATATGCATCAGGAACCTTCAATTTAAACCTGGGTAATAACATAGAATTCCTCAAAGCGGCATTGAGAGAGCTGTTTGAGATATCCGGAAGTTCGGTAGCGTTTAACTTGCTGCATTACAAGTCGCCGGACAAGGAGACCCCCTACTTCTATTATAAGCCCGATGATGTTGTCGGGATAATTGAGGAATTACCTTATGAGATAGATAGGGTCAATATTGTTGAGCAGTATTTGAAAAATGACTTTACTGTGATATGCCATAAAGCGGGCTCCTGAGTTTGTAATATGTTAATTGAGGAGCTTTAAGAGGAATGTGACATGATTATCAGCCTGATTCGGGGGCTTAATATGTATGAAAATAGATAGATTAATTGCTATTATTGTAACACTGATCCGCAGAAAGCGGATTTCAGCCAGAGAGCTGGCAGAAATGTTTGATGTTTCGATCAGGACGATATACAGGGATGTCGATGCCATAAATCAGGCAGGCATTCCTATAATAACGTACCCGGGTATGAACGGCGGTGTGGGAATAGCGGAGGGATATAAGCTCGACAGGAATGTACTGTCCAATAACGAACTTGCGGCTATTGTTACTGCACTGCAAGGAATTTCTACCACCCCGGGGAATGTAAATAACCGGGTACTGCTCGAAAAACTGAAAAGCACTGTGCCGCAATCCCATCTTGAAGCGTTTAATCTTAAAACCCAGCAGTTCTTTGTTGATCTTTCCATGTGGGGGAAAAATGAAATCCTCGAAGGCAAGATAGAAAAACTGAAAACAGCTATTGAACTGTCAAATCAGGTGGTTTTGGATTACTGCAATATAAAGGGAGAAACAACTACCAGAACGGTAGAGCCTTATACTCTTATTCTGAAGGGGCAGAAGTGGTACCTGTATGCGTACTGTAAAAAACGAAACGATTTCAGGCTTTTCAAGCTGTCAAGGATAAGGGGAATCAGTAATACCGGAACTGCGTTTGAACGAATGGAGATAAACCTTAATGATCTGCCATGGAACATGGAATGGAAAGACCTTGGGAAAATGACAGTGCTGACCCTTTTGTTTGATAAAGAGGTAAAGACCGCTGCCGAAGAGTGGTTTGGCGTTGAAAATGTAGTCCCCCGCCCTGATGGGAAATACATTGTCAAGGCATCGCTGCCTGAGGATAATTGGCTATATGGTTTTATATTGAGCTTCGGAAACCATGTAGAGGTTATTGAACCGGAATATTTCAGGGAAGCTATCAGGAATGTTGCATGCGATATATGCAAAATCTATAAAAAATAATTTTCTAATATGACATACAGTTGTCAGTTTTGCTCTTTTATAATGTAGTAAAAAAGCGATCAGGAGGAAATTATATGGATTTTAAATGTGAGTTAATACAGCAATCGGCGCAGCCGGTACTTTCAATCAGGACAAGAACTCCTATGGATAATTTGAAGCAGACAATCGGTAGTAGTTACGATGCAATAATGCAGTATCTTTCGGAAATTGGTGAAAATGCTTCGGATGCACCGTTTGTAGCTTATTATAATATGGATATGCAGGATTTGGATGTTGAAATTGGATATCCTGTGGGCAAGGCAATTCAAGGCAAAGATGAAATTAAACAAAGTGAAATTCCTTACGGGAGGTATGCAGCGTGCCTTTATACCGGTTCCTACAGCAAAATGGAATCGGCTTATAATGCTATATCGGAATGGATGAAGGAGAACGGATACACTCCCACAGGAATGGTTTACGAGTTTTATTTGAATGACCCGCAAGAGATCCCGGAAGATGAACTGCAAACAAGAATAATGTTTCCTTTGGTCTGATGCCTATAAAATATTGACTGTTATTGTTGAATCGGATGAAAATGACTCCGACGGGGTAAAGCAGATTATATAAATATGGGTGGGGACATGGAAAGTCCCAATGTGGAAATAGCGAGGAATTTGGACAAAATTGATTCATTTGCTGAGACAGGAAAGATGGCCGCTGTTTTGAGAACGTCGGCCGCCTTTCCTGTCTTTATATATATGGAACTAATCTGCACTTTTTACTTCAACAAGATCCAGTATAAACATAAATATCGGTATACCTAATAGAAGTCCCCAGATTCCAAAAAAATGTTCTCCGATAAGCAGTATCATGAAAGAATAAAATACTGGCAGTTCGGTTTTTGATGACATTAGCTTGGGATTCAGGATGTAGGCTTCGATGGCATGGAGAATTGTTATCATGATAAGTAAATATATTACCATCATAAAGCCGCCTTCATTGAAACCTATAAGGCTAAGGGGAACTAAAGAAATAAAAACTCCCGCTACAGGTATTAAACCGAGTATAAATATCATAATAGCAAGTCCCAATACCTGCGGGAATCCCATTATACTCAATGCAATGGTGGAAAGAATGCAGTTAACCAGTGCAATAACAAACTGGGCTTCAATGACCTTACCGAAGGAATTGACGAATTTCGCACCGAAATACTCTATTTCATTATAAATTGATGCGATTTTGCTTGTTTTGAACTTTTGCGTAAAACGGGCTATCCTGTTCTTCTCTAGCAGGAAAAACAAGCTTAATATAAATGCGAATAATATATCAAGGCTGAGCTTGCCTATGCTGTTTAGTGAACCAAGGATAAATCCTACACCCTTATGAATATAGTCATTGAAATCTATATTCTCAATATTTACTTTTTCCAGTAAGGAAATAATATATTTTTCCCATGCACTTTCATGCGGCTGGTTATAAAACTTTACGGCCTCGTTAATAACAGCGTTGCTTTGCTGGATGATTGACGGCAGAAACTTGTAAAGTCCGAAACCAATTGCGAGAAGCAGCAGAAAATACGTAGTTACAACCAACAACTTCTGTCCCACCCGTGCAAATTTAGATATCCACATGTTGAGAAATTGCTGTATCCTATACATCAGATAGGTAAAAATGAATGTAAGCAGCAGAAGATTCAAAATACTCCTCATAAAGTATATGATTAGTACAAGAAATGCCAGTATAATTATTCTGCGTGTACCGTTCCTCTTTAATAGTTCTATTATATATTCCATATAGTACATCACCTCCATCAAATATTAACTTTTTATATTATTGCCTATAAAATTATATCGGAACATTATATAATATTCAAGAATACAAAAAAGGCTTCACAGCATACTACGGAAATAAATGAAAATGGTTTCACCGTAGTTTTATGAAAATGATTTTCTGTGGATGCCTTTTGAGATTGCACAATATTAAATGAACGGTAATACGTATATATAAGAATCAGTACTTGCGGATTTCGAGATCGCCCGAAACCGAATCAATTTCAATACTGTTACTGCTGTTTCCGATGGTTCCCGTGGTGTGGTGATTGCCTGGATTATCACTGGTGTCTACCGGGAAATCGCTGCTTGTATTGCCTGAAACGGAATTGAAATCCAATTTAAATTCCGATGCTGATGGCAATGATATTTTGGTGTCTCCGGAAGTAGTGGATACTTTTACATTATTGTTAAAGCTGCTATATTCAGCGTCAATATCACCAGATACCGATTTAAAAAGCAAATTACCGTTAAAGCTTTTTATGCAGGCATTACCTGAAGTAGTAGTCATGGCAAATTCTTTTGTGTTTACTGAGGTTGCCGCTATATCACCGGATACTGATTTGAAGAGCAAATCGCCGTTAAGGTTTTTTATATTGGCATCACCTGAAGTGGTGGTTATGGTAAATTCTTTTGCGCTCAAAGAGGTTGCTTCCAAATCGCCTGATACAGAATTGAACTTGATTTTATCCAAACTGAAGCTGTCCATTGTCAAATCACCTGATGTAGTATTTATGTCTGTGCTTCCGGTGTATGTTTTGGGAATATAGACGTCAAGTCTGAGACTGTTATGAAAGCTAAAGCTAAAGTTTAAACTTACAACTTTAGGATGCTTGATCTTTATGTTGACTTTGTCACCATGGTTGTCGGTTTCGAGTTTGGGTATATTTTTTCCGGAGTAATCCCCGTAAAAATGTACCTTTAGATCTTTTGAATCTGTGGGTATGACATTTATGTCCGTACTGACGGTGTTTATAGTTACATTTTTAATATTATCTATTACCAATATTTTTTCTTCATTTATTTTGTTTTCCGGATCGTTGAAAATACCGCTGTAGCCTTCGAATGCAAAAATTGTACCTGCCACAACGAAAGCCAGAACCATTATAATCAAAAGCCATATGGAAACTCTTTTTATATCTATTTTCCTGAACATTTTTATACCCTCCTGCCTGTAATAAAGTCCACATTCCATTTCAAATATTTAATAGTAATTTTATAGGAATATTTAGAAATATAGCAACCGGCAATACACAAGAGCAATCCCAGACATGTAAGTCCGACTGATAAAGAAACGCCAAAGATATAACCGATGCTTATATCTATTAAATTGGGTAAGAATGGAGAGAGAATAACTGCAATAAAAGCTGCCGCACCTGAAATTGTAAATCCGAAAGCCATGGCAAACAGCCCCATCAGAAGACCAATGAGTGTTAAAAAGGGTGCAAGTACTATAACAAGATTAAAGAAACCTAATAACCCTGCAGCGAAAACAGCCCTTAGAATGTTCCCTGTCGACTTGTCTGTTTCGGCAGTTCGTATAGCACAATCGAATCTGAATTGTCTTGCGATAGATTTAGGATCTCCTAAAGAGCGGGATATCTCTTCCTCGGTCTTTCCCTCAGAAATTCCCATTGTGAAATGCTCTTCATAATCGTATAAAATTTCTTTTTTGTCTTTTTCCGGTATATTGCCGAGCATTCCGGCAAGTTGATTCATAAAATCATCCTTTTTCACCTTCGTTTGCCTCCTTTACAATGTTGTTGACTCCTTCGACAAATAAGTACCATTCCTGTTCGAGCTCAAGTTTTGTCTTAGCGCCCATTTCGGTCAGTTTATAGTACTTTCTCGGTGGCCCTTCCTGGGATTCTTCGAGATACGTTGTAAAATATCCCTCGTCTTTTAACCTTTTGAGCAGCGGATAAATTGTGCCTTCTGCGATGGATATGTTTTTTGATATCCGGTTAACAAGCTCATAACCATAGCAGTCTTTATTGAATAGCATGGACAATACACAAAGCTCAAGAACACCCTTTTTAAACTGTATATTCATTTGAATCTCCTTTCTATGAATATTTCTTTGAAAATTGTTCAGCTTCACATAACAAAAATATTATGCAGCTGCCTTCTGGTAATTCAATGGGAATTTATTTCATGATTATATAATATCACACACTACCTTTTAACACAAGGTACTGAATAAAATTTTTTAGTTATTATAGTAAGGTACTGAATTAGTGGCGAAAAAGATTTTACATAAGCAAATGTAGTTAAAGCATCTGCATTCTAAGGATAAAAGCTGAATTTCCCGAAACATATGAATCAATGTATATGTTTTGAAATATTCAAAATGAATGCCAAATATATAGTTTGAACTTTGGTTGTTTTAATATTACAATATACATAGATGTATATAGAATGTTTAAAATAATCGAAGTAAAAATACTTTGAAAGGGTGATTAAATATGGGAAGTTTGGTAGCGATTGCAGCATTGTTTTTTGTGGGATTACTGATTCTGAATGTGTTTAAGAATGCGGGGCTGCAGCGTAATTCCGATACGAGAAGATCGGGTAATACCTTTTTCTTTAATGATTTTAACAGTGACAGTTATTTGCCTCAAAACGGGGATATTGACAGCGATAATCAAGATAATAATCCTAAAGATTGCGGTTGTGACAACGGTGGTTCGGATTCTTGTGATAGTGGCTGTGATTCGGGAAGCAGTAGTACTGATTGACCAAACAGCTAATTCTTTTTAAAAGGAGAGATTTAATTGCTTACAGCTCAACAAGTTATAGAAATTCTTAATCTCAAACCCCACCCGGCAGAGGGCGGATATTTCTCGGAGTATTACAGGTGTACCGAGAATATTACAAAATCGGCATTACCGGAGCGTTATCATAGAGAAAGGTCCATGTCGACCGCTATATATTATATGTTAACGCCGGATTCATTTTCGGCTATGCATGTGCTTGAGTCCGATGAAATTTTTCATTATTATTTGGGCGATCCTGTAGAAATATTACTGCTTTATCCTGATGGAACAGGTGAAGTAAAAACATTGGGGCAGGATATATTAAACGGTATGCAGCTTCAGGTAGTTGTTCCAAAGGGGGTTTGGCAGGGATCAAGGCTAAAATCAGGAGGGAACTTTGCTTTGATGGGTACAACCGTTGCCCCCGGGTTTGATTATGACGATTTTAAAGATGGAAGCCGTGAGGAGCTAATCAGGGAATATCCTTCTTATAAAGAGCTTATTACAGCGCTTTCGAGATAAATTAGAATAAAATTTATTTTTTGGAATTGAAAACATCATTGACAAGATGTCATATCTAATGTAAAATATAAAAGCGGTTTAGGGAGTTACTAATTTAATAGTCTATGGAGAGATGGCTGAGCTGGTCTAAGGCGCACGACTGGAAATCGTGTGAACTGTTAAAGGTTCCGAGAGTTCGAATCTCTCTCTCTCCGCCAAATGATGGGCTTTGTCGATAACGATGAAGCCCATCATTTTTGCAAACATGTGGTAAAAACCGTGATTTTCTAACATTTTTCTAACATTGATTAAAAAAGGCCATTTCATGCGGATTAGTACATTTATTAATTCGGGTTCATTAACGC
>JAEZNF010000174.1 GCA_023441845.1 Bacillota bacterium
CCCAAACCATGAACATGGGCGGAAGCATCATAGCATCTTTATTACTGATTGCTAATAAAATACCTATAGGTATAAGAAAAAACATTGATTTGATATAAGGTTTTACTGTAAGTATGTCAAACTTTACAATACTGACTGCTTTGTTCATATATTTATCCTCTCCTTATTAATAAATACTACTATATCATCAAGAGTACTGTGCTCAATTATTATATTGCCCGTAAATTCTTTCAGGTTTTTCCTTTCGATGAGCCCCTCAAAGCCTGTACCGTGTTCGCGGAGCCCGAGTATTTTTTTCTTTTGCTCTAAAGTTATATCGTTTTTACCGCCTTTAATAAGGCAGTAGCTTTCCATAAGCTGGTCTTTAGTGCCGGTGAATACTGTCCGGCCCTTATTTATAAAGGTAATATAATCTGCAATTTTCTCCAAATCGGAGGTTATATGTGTCGAAAACAATACGCTTCTATCTCCGGAAGAAATATAACTTAAAAGCATGTCGGTAAGTTCATCTCTGGCAACCGGATCAAGACCGCTTGTGGGTTCGTCAAGGATTAAGAGCTTTGCGTCATGGGATAGAGCCACTGAAATCATAAGTTTCATTTTCATACCTCTTGAAAGGTCCTTAACTTTTTTACTTGGGTTAAGATCAAATTCCTTTAAATACTTGCGGAACTTACTGCTGTCCCAATTGCTGTAAAACAACCTGACAGCGGATTCAACATTATTAAGGCTCCACTCATCGAGGTAATACGGCTGGTCGAACACAACTCCCACCTGTTCTTTAATCTGCTCCTCGCAGGCAATATTATCAAGTCCGAATACTTTTATTTCACCGCTTTGCCTTTTAAGCATATTCAGGATGAGTTTTATTATTGTGGTCTTTCCTGCACCGTTAGGACCAATAAGGCCCATTATATACCCTTTGGGAAGGGAAAAACCGATATCCTTCAAGGAAAAATCCTTAAAGCTTTTACTTAAATCTCTGATTTCCAATGCCTCATTCATAATTTTCCTCCTTAAGCATGGTTTCAAATATGCTTTCAAGTTCATTTCTGCCGATCCTGGCGACTTTGGCTGTATTTATAGCAGACAAAAAGCTGTTCTCAATGTCACGCAGCAGTTGTTCGCGTACCATTTCAGTATTTTTAGGCAGTACATAACAGCCCTTGCCCTGAACATTTGCTACAAAGCCCTCCTGTTCAAGATCGGCATATGCTCTTGTTGTAGTTATTACACTTATTTTAAGGTCCTTCGCAAGCTGCCTGATTGAGGGAAGCATTTCACCTTCGGCAATTTCTCCGCCTAAAATAGCGGCTCTTAGCTGCTCTTTGATCTGCTCATATATAGGCACTCCTGCACTGTTTGATATTACTATTCTCACTTTTGCACCGCCTTGCTAAGAGTTTATAGTGTTTATATTCTATATATACAGTATAAGCTGTATGTTCTGTTGCTGTCAATATAAAACTGGGAGAATTTTCATTTGAGTTGTTATCTATTAAGTAACAAAGCAAAAATAGCGGTCCTAATAGTAGGAAATGGGTTCTTACTTAAAATGTAAAAAGTGTTTTTGATGATATTAACAAAGCTGAATAGGATATTTAAGTGGTATATGAGTGTTTTTTATAGCATATTACCGCGCTTTAATGTAAATAAAAATGATTTACGCCTAAATAGGAAAAGTTTTTTACCTAAAATGTTAAAAAGTGTTGTTGATGGTATTATAATGTTGTAAAATATAGTTAACAAAATCTATATGGCATATATATAAGTGGCATATGACTTTTTTGACAGGATGTCACTGAAATTTAGTGTAATCCAAATAGACTACACTAAATAAGGTTAAGGCGGGGCTATTGCGCTATATGAATTCGGCGGGTGAAGATGTTTTTTGTTTTGAGAAAGGCTGGGGGATCAAAAAGGTTTTTCCTGATTGCTTTTATTGATAGCGTGAAGAGTTACAATATTTGTAAAAAATAAAAAAGATATTTTTAAAGGGGGAGTTTACTTGAAAAGATTAAAAAAGTATGTTATACCCATTATGGTTTGTCTACTGCTGCAGACAGCGGTTACGATTGGAGTTCAAAGCCCGCAAAAGGTGTATGCTGAAAACGAACCGGTAGCACCGCCGCCAATGACTACGGTATCTCCGGAATTAACAATGCCGCCGCCGACACCGACAATAAGGACGACAGCGACAGCTACACCTACAATGCCGCTGGCGGTGATTGTAAAAGGTAATATTAAAACTGAAATCAGCTGCAGTCAGGAAGCAGGGTATTTAATTAATGCCGGTTTTACTGTTAAGGGCGGATATGCTGCAACGACAGATAAAGATGGAGCCTTTTTCATGTCAGTTCCTTACTTACCATATGTAATTGATATCACTATCGAAAAACCCGGATTCCTTAAAAGAACACTAGAAGGTATTAACATCAACAGGCAAACTACAATGCTTAATGATATACTTATGTGGGCTGGAGACATGGATGGGGACGGTGCTGTTAATATGACAGATATTATATATATAGCAGGTTCGTTCAACAGTGTAAAAGGGGACAGCATATATAAAGCCCTTGCAGATATCAATGGGGACAGTACTGTCAATATGATGGATATTATGGCTGTGGCCAGACATTTTAATGCAACTTCTAAAAGTTATCCGGAATATGGGCAGGTGATTTCAACTCCGACAGGGAGCTTAAGGCCCACACTAACATCGACAGTGAAGCCCAAGCCCACACCAGCACCGGATTTGGGACTTGAAATTGAAAGAAAGTTCCTGGTGAACCCGAGTAGAATACCGTATGACCTTAGCACATTGGATAAATATGATATTCTCCAGACATATATAAACTTTTCGCCCGAGATCAGGATAAGGAAAATCAATGGTTGGATGTTTATGCTTACTGTGAAAGCAGCAGTCGACTATGATGGGATGGTCAGGGAAGAGCGTGAGTTGTGGATGACCGAGCAAGTTTATATTACTCTGTATAGTAAAAGGGAAGGTAATGATATAAATAAGACGAGATATCAGGGGATTGGCGACGATGGAATTATGTTTGCCATCGATATTTTTAAAGGTTCCCTTAAAGGACTGGCATATTATGAAGTAGAGTTTGCAACTGAGCAAGAAGCCAACAGTTATGTGCCCCCTGCATGGGTAGGAAAAGATGTTACGTCCGATAAAAGGTATAAAAACGGAAGTCTGGCGAAAAACGGCCTTCCGGCGGACTACACGCCAGCTCCTTAATAGCAGAATAAATATTTATATTTAAAAGACTACTATCGGCCTTAATGGGAAAAATAGGCCGGTAGTAGCTTTTTATAGTGTCTGACGGAATAAAATGTTATAATATGTACTATTATCGATACTTGAAGAAGAATGGAGGCGGTATAGTGGACACAGCTAAAGAATGCGGAAGTGCAGATATATATTTATACGGCATGACGGTGTTTTCTACAATTTACCTTTTAGACGGCAGTTATCCCGAACCGGATGGATACAGGGAAATCAGGGAAACGTATATTATACCCGGCGGAGAAACAGGCAATTCAGCAATTGTTTTGGCAAACCTCGGATATAAGGTTAAAATAGACGGACCTTTTTTAGGCGTAAAGACCAGGGACGGAGTGCTGGATTTTTTTAAGAGGTTTGACGCGGATTGCTCGGGATTGCATTTCGACCCTGGCTTTGAAGGGGTGCAGGACCTGGTTTTAGTGGATAAGCACACCAGGACTGTCTTCGGTAAATTTGCTCAATATTTCAGTTCGGGAAAAAGATGGTCAATACCTGATGAGAGCGCAATACAATCGGCTAAAATCGTATCTATAGACCCGTTTTTTAAGGACGAGTCAATACTTGCCTCCGAATACTGCAAAAAGGCGGGTAAACCTTATGTGACCATAGACTGTCTGCCTGACAGTGAACTTAATAAAAATGCTTCGGCTACAATAATATCCAACGAATTCATTACAAATGAGTTTCCCAAAGAGGATATAAAGAGGCTATTTGAAGAATACACAAATAACTCCCGAGGACTTGTGATATTTACTTTCGGTTCAAGGGACATTATGTATGGCAGAAGGGGAAAAGAAGTAAGGAATGTTACTCCGTACAAGGTGGATGTGAAGGGCACTTTAGGTGCAGGGGACACATTCCGTGCAGGAGTAGTATATGGTGTACTCAATCAGATGGATGATGAAAGCACAGTGAAGTTTGCAGCGGCTACGGCAGCTGCTGTCTGTGCCAGATTCCCCATGGCATTAAACCCGCCGGGATTGGATGAAATCATGGGATTGGTACGAGGAACGGTGTAAATGTAAAAGGGGCACAACACTAATGTTTTGAGTGTTGTGCCCCTTTTTTGGTGTCAACCGATAGCCAAACGCTACACAACCTAAAGTGGAAATGGGTTCTTACTTAGAGCAGTGAACCTGTTCATTTGATACTTATCTTTTATTAGCATATATTATATTCTATAGAATATCTTTAAAATATAATGAAATAAATTACATAAATGTAATTGACAACCACATGTTGCTTGTGATAATATTATTGTAAATTATCAATAAAATATTTCTAACCAAAAGTGAATTTTACACATAGAAGTGTAAAGTATCCATTTTGATTGGTTTCAAAAAGGTTGGACAAGTCTTGTTTTATTAAAATTCCAGTATTATGTTTTGTAAGTTTAACATATGATGCAAGGTTGCAAGTATGTACAGGGTTGTACAGGGTATTACATTACTTGACGATCATGCTTTTTTGGCATGTAAATAAAAAATAAGGCAGGTGAGTTGATATGAATAGAATTAGGGCACCGGATTCCTACCAAATACTTTAATTCGTAACTTTTAAAAGTCTTAGAAAGGGGTCGATATTATGAATAATAAAAAGATTAGAAAAATTATATCAGCTATTTTAATATTGGTATTTGCTTTGTGCAGTTCTCTTGGTGTGACTGCGGCACCATTACCTGAAAATGTTAAAACCAATGTTAAATATGGCAATCCTGAATTCATAACAGGAAAACTGACTTCTCCCTCTACTGACAAACCCGGTGATATTGTTTTAAATTATCTGAGCAGTAAAAAAGAAATTTTTAAATTCAATGGTGCTGCTACCGACTCTTTTTACGTAGAATCTAAAAAACAAGGTGCAGATGGACGTACTGTTGTAAAAATCAGGCAAGTATATAACAATGTGCCTATATTTGGATATGATCAGAAAGCAGTTGTAGACAAGGATGGAGTTATTAATAGTTTTTCAGGCACTGTTATTCCGGATTTGGACAAGCAATCAAAGTTAAAACTTGAAACTCAAGTAAAATCTAACGAAGCTATAACTAAAGCCGAGACGAACCTTGGCTTAAATCCTGCGTACCAAGTGGCACCTGAAGCAAACCTGATAGTATACTTGAATGGAGACGAAGCTGTTTATGCATACCTTGTTAGTTTGAGATTCCTGGATCCCGAACCGGGAAATTGGCGTTATATCATTGATGCTGTTACAGGGCAGATTTTGAATAAATATAATTTAGTTGAAAATGTAACAGGTACAAATACAACTAATACCGGTATAGGAGTGCTGGGAGATACAAAAACTATAAATGTTGTGAAAACGTCAGCCGGGACTTACTATTCACAGGATAATACCAGGGGCAGCGGTATTTTCACATATAATATGAACAACAGCACGTCTAGTGGAAGCCTTGGAAGTGACCGTGATGGTGTTTGGAATGCTTCAAACCAAAAAGCAATTGTGGATGCTCATTTTTATGCTGGGAGTACATACGATTATTACAAAAATACTTTCGGACGCAACAGTTATGATGGGAATGGGGCAGTTATCTCCTCATTTGTTCACTACGGTAATAATTATAATAACGCTTTCTGGGATGGGTATGAAATGGTATACGGAGATGGAGACGGAACGACATTTAGGCAATTCAGTGCAGGTATAGATGTAGTTGGTCACGAATTGACCCATGCTGTTACAGAAAGTGAGTCAGACCTGACTTACGAGAACGAACCCGGAGCAATAAATGAATCTTATTCCGACATATTCGGAACCTTGATTGAATTCTATGCAAATAACAATCCGGATTGGTTGATAGGTGAGGACATATATACTCCAGGCATCTCCGGAGATGCACTCCGATCTATGGCCAACCCGACGTTATATGATCAGCCAGACCGCTATGCAGATAGGTATACAGGCAGTGACGATTACGGAGGTGTTCATACAAACAGTGGTATCATCAATAAAGTTGCTTATCTTATAAGTGAAGGTGGTACCCATTATGGTGTTACAGTGAGTGGCATAGGCAAGAGCAAACTTGCTAATATTGCGT
>JAEZNF010000229.1 GCA_023441845.1 Bacillota bacterium
GGTAAATACTTTGTGTAAGTTTTATTTCCTTGAACATTTATGGTCGTTATTATCCTTCTTATACCTGCCGGGCCTTGATGTGAAGTTTTTTTATTGCCTGTACCTTTTTCCGTCTCTCTATATGAAGGTTTAATAAGGCCCGTTTCCTGCAGCAGAGCCTTATGTTCCTGCCCGTAAGTCCAAAGCTGTTTGTTTACAGATAGGTTTATAAGGACAGGAGATTTATTTGAACGATCCGCTTCGGAATCAGGTCTTTTATCGGTATTTTGCTTCTCTGCCGCATTTGGTTTAAAGTTAAATTCCTTATAGGTCAATGCATTGCAGACAGCTGCCCCATGTTTTGTTTCCATTCCCGGTTGCCTAATCGGATTGTGCCCGGAACTCTCAATAAAAGTATTGTGAATATGCCGTACGGTGTGTATAACCGGAATTCCGGGTCGGTTTTCTCCTGCCTGTACGTGCTTGATCAACCATCCGGTACTGTTTGATACATTATAAACGTTAATGTCTCTGGGTTTTTCCGGATTACCTTCAGGTTCGCTGCCTCTTTCTGCAAACAACGCGAATCGTCTTAGGACAAGCGCTTGCATGCTTTTTGACAGTCTTCCCACCCTGTACTTATCACATATACTTTCATAAAAACCGGTTTTTATATTCTTACAAACCGTAATGGGGCTTAAAATACCATAATTCAGTTTTATTTTATCGATTTTATTATTCTTCATGCTGTTCCAACCTTGTTAAAGCAATAATTTTTTGTTACAGCAAGATTTGTACTATTTGCTCCTGCTTAAGCCCTGGTGAGTAAAAACAAGAGTCTCTACAGCCACGTTGTTGCTTGATGCGCTGAATACCGGCCCTTCCCATTTTATCGGGCATGCACCGTAGAAATCCCAAATAGCCGCTACTGATTGTCCTGAAGGGTCTAAAAGGTATATGGAGCCGTCTTTCCTTTGGATTTTACCTTGTATAACCTGCATGTACCACTCCCACAGCATTTTTTCATCTGAAATACCCTTTTTAAAGGTTATATCACTGAACTTAACCTGTGAAATAAATGCGTACTCCCTGTCGTTTTCCCCTCCAAAGCTTTTACGTTCAACCTGGGCTTCTATGCTAAGGCCGGAGACATCGGTAAAGCTGGCAACAGTAATACTATCGATTTCTACCAGAAAGTTATATGCCAGAAACGGATCTGCCCTCTTTCCGGGCGACCACACCCTTTTATTCGTTTCTATATTTATCATCTTACGTTCCATAATGTCCTCCTAAACCTCAAAGAAGCTTTTCTTGTTTTCGTCGCCATTTAAAACCTTATTGATTTTGCTGACTTCACTGCACCATTTTTCCCTTTCCCTGTGTTCAAGTCCAAGTACGGTATTATAATCCCAGTGGAAGTAATAGGCTAAAAAGGCTACCTCCTCATAAAGGCGGTCCGGGGGGTAGCCAACTATTCCCCCAGATCGTCTGCTTCAACGTCAAAAGCGTGTTCGCATTTCGGGCATTTTGCTTTAATAACGTTTGCACCGTACTGGTTTATCCTGTTATACATCTCCTGAAGGTAAGTAAAGTCTGAGGTATAAAGCTCTTCAATAACTTTGGGAGTAACCATTTTAAGTGTCCCCAGGCATGTTACAACCCTTGCAAGGAGAATAACCGTCAGATAAGCAGGATTCTGCTGAACGCGGGAGTCCCTTAACGGCATGATTTCGTCTGCTGCCGTTGCCAATCTCATAATGCCTTCCTTATGAACGGTACCCGTTTCATCGACATACCCCTTCGGAAGAATAAAACTAAATTCAGTTTGTAAAATATCCATCTTTATATATCCTCGCTTTAGATAAAGTTGTATTACATTATTGAAATTTGTTTTACGGCTGCAGCCTGCGTTAACCTTTATCTACAAAAACACTTGAAGTTTGCGGTTATTTTTAGATAAGGCCAGCTCCGCCAAGCGCAGCCCAAAAAGTAAATTATTATTTAACTCTGGTAATTCCCTCATGCACAAGCTCTATGGATTCAATGCTTACTTCATTTCCTTTTGCGCTCAATGCACTGACGTCGTATTTAACAGGCCAAGCTTCAACGATATCCCACTGAGCCTTGTCTTTTCCCTCTTCATCTACCAGGATGATGGAAAGGTTTTTCCTGTTATTTAATGCACCTTTTTGCTGAACCGATTTTCTCCAGTTGTACAAATCCATTGAATCGGTCAAACCTCTTTTTAAGGTTATATTGCCGAATTTGGTAAGGCCCGAAAGCTTTCTTGAATTGGGTGCGTCAGTACCTTCCCTGTAGTCGACAGCCTCTGTTGAAGTGTCGGGAATAGTTGCATCGGCAAACGCCGCTGTCTGAATTCCGTCAATTACTACTCTAAACCTGAAATTTCTGTATGGATCATTTCTTTTACCGGTTGGCATATGTAGATTCTCCTCTCAATATCTATTTGGAAAGTGTTTTTTGACTAACTCTGATGATTACAAATTCAGCAGGTTTTACAGGCGCTACGCCTACTTCAATTATTAACTGGCCTGCATCTCTTACTGCCGGAGGATTGTTCTCCTCATCAACTTTTACAAAGAATGCTTCTTCCTGTGAAGAACCGTATAAAGCTCCATCTCTCCACACTCTTGACAGGAAGGCTGTAAGGTTACGTTTAACCTTGCTCCACAAGCTTGGATCATTGGGCTCAAACACTGCCCATTGGCTTCCCTTGTCAACAGATTCTTCTATATACATAAGTAAACGTCTGATATTCACATACAACCATTCCGAATCAGCTGAAAGCGTTCTTGCTCCCCATACGCATATTCCCTCGGGAAGTGAGCGGATCACATTGATTCCGGCAGGGTTTAAAAGCTCCTGCTCTGCTTTTGTCACAACTGTTTCAATTCCTACAACAGAATCGAGATAGCCGTCTGTTATTCCTGCAGGGGCTTTATGTACTCCGCGCGATGCATCAACGTATGCATAAGTTCCTGCTATGCATCCTGACGGCGGAACAAGTTTGCTCTTGCCTGTCAGAGGGTCATTGATAAACACCCACGGATAGTATATGGCTCCATAGGATGAGTTTAAGGTATTTCCTACAAATTGGCCGGCTCCGTCCTTAAACTGTTTAACTTCCTGAGGTGTCAAGCCATGAGGCGGATCTACGATGAACATGCAGTCTTTTCTCAGCTTGCAGTAATTCAAAGCATCAAGTATAAAGCTGCGGTTCCCTGGAATATCAGCCAAGTCAGGTATTGCAACAATATTGATATCATCCACCACATCAAAGGCATGCAGTCCCATTTTGTTGTCGGAATTTCCGATGAAGTCTATACCGCTTAATCCGTCCTTGCCGTTTAACAAATACAGCTCTGCGGTAGTAAACGCAGGAACCTTCTCCAAGTTTTCGAGGTTGGGAACAACATCATTATCAACAAGCATTGTTAACGGAACAAGAAGCTCTACATTTACGAAAGCCGAAATCTCGTTTATCTTCTCTTCAACATTTGTTATAAGCAGATTGTCGAACTCTTCTACAAGCTGTCCGCTCACTTCTTCTCCGACATATTCATCCTTAAACGTGCTTGCTTCACGGTACTTGACTGAAATCTTAAATCCGCCCTCCTGCCCGTTCGATGACTGTCCGAGCTCAACGGAAATTCTGTTTCCCCATGCACCCTGGGAACGTGCAGATACTTTTAAGAGTTCACCGCCTGCAGTATCCTTTATAACGGCAGATGACAAAGTAGCTTTGTCTGAAGCCGCTCTTACAACATAACAGGATGTACCGCCTTCGGATAAGAAATTATAGACTGCATAGGCAAGGTATGCATTCGGAATAAAGCCGCCGAATTCATTTTTAAACTGGCTCCAGTTTGTAACCAGAACAGCCTTTCCGATTACACCCTTTTCGGCAATTCCTACGAATGCTCCCACAGACGTGCCTACTCCGGAAATGGGTTTGACTCCGCTTGATACTTCTTCTACATAAACTCCTGGTGATAAATAATTTGGCATTACGAGCCCTCCTTGATAATTAGTTTTATTGGCTGCAGCACTTTAGGCTTTAAGTATGATGTGCCGCAATAGCTTTTTAAAAATACCCGGATGATTTAATAAATTCCTCAAATCCCCCCTTTCAGTCCCTAAGCAGCCTGTTTCCACTTTTGATTTTGCAGCATTCCTTTTAAGAAAATTATTGCTGCATATTTAAACCGGTTTTGATTCTCTGCTTAAGACATTTTTTAGATAGCTAACCAAAAAGCGGTTTTAAAACAAGCTGGCCTATATTGGATGAACATCGGGCTTCGGGGGATACATGACTTTCGGTATAACCATTGTCTTTTCGGCAGGCAGCCTTACCG
>JAEZNF010000285.1 GCA_023441845.1 Bacillota bacterium
AAGTAATATGGTTTCCAGCGCTGATGACAATATAAATGAAACTTTAGAGCTGTCCAGCCAGATGTCTGAAGTGTCCCATGACACCAACAGTATTGTAATGGAAGGCTCGGAAAATATTATGGAAATGAGCCGTCAAATGAACATAATAAGCGATGTAGTAAAGAAGACCCTCTCAACGGTATCGGAGCTGCATAAGAGCATGGATGAAATAAATGTTTTCCTCGATGGAATTACTCAGATATCGGAACAGACCAATCTTTTGTC
Organism: Bacillota bacterium; assembly: GCA_023441845.1. Taxonomy (GTDB): domain Bacteria; phylum Bacillota; class Clostridia; order Acetivibrionales; family DSM-2933; genus JAEZNF01. The sequence goes on from JAEZNF010000285.1 coordinate 265, forward strand.
CTTAAATGCGGCAATAGAGGCGGCAAGGGCCGGCGAACAGGGAAAAGGATTTGCTGTTGTAGCTGAAGAGGTAAGAAAACTTGCTGATCAGAGTTCTGAAACAGTAAAACTTATCAATAAAGTTATTGTTGATATAAGGGATAAAACCCAGATGGTTTTGGAAGAAGCACAGAGCGGTATGGCAGCTGCCGATACCGGAGAGAAGATTGTAAGCAAAGTAAATACCAGCTTTGGCAGCATAGAAGCTTCTTTTAAAAAAATTGACGAGTGTATTAAAATGGAATTGGATTCTGTAAAAAAGACTACGGCAGTTATAAATGAAATCCGTAAAAGGGCAGAAGACATCGCAAGTATAGCCGAACAGCATTCCGCTTCAACTGAGGAAATGCTTGCAACAGTAGAAGACCAGAATATTAACATAAATAAAATTTTCCATACTATGAAGGATATCCAGAAGTCAAGCCTGGATTTGGAAAGTGCAATTAAACAATAAAATTTAATTTTAATAGGGTCCGAGCCTTTTATTTTAATGAGAAAGAGGTGCTTCAACATGATTTGTTATGTAGGAGCACTTTTCTATTATATTGAACGCGCGAAAGAATTTTCATAAAGTGTTGCGCGTTCAATGGATCAAGGTATATGATGAAAGCGAAAAAATCGAATTGGAAATGTAAAATGTTTTCGCAAAACATATAGGACGTAAATATACTTGGGAATACAATTTGGCTTGCATTTTTCTAAGAAAAGTCTCGGTTTAGACTCAAAAAATATTGAGAATATATGTAGTTATGATATACTTTTATTTAATGTGAACAAGGGATAAGCAGTTCCTTTTTTCATTTCTTTATCAAGTAATCAGACAAAAGGCAAGTGACCTTTTATTACGAATAACAGGAATAGGTGGGCTAAGAGTTTATGGTAAGTGAAAATATGAAAGCGGAGTTTTATGAATTAAGAAAAAAGATTTTGGAACTGGAATTTCAACATCTTAATAACATGCAAAGAGAAGCGGTATTTCACATAAATGGACCTCTGTTGGTTCTGGCGGGGGCAGGAAGCGGCAAGACTTCCGTTTTGACTAACCGTATAGCAAATATGGTTAAATACGGGAATGCATATCATAGTGACTACATTCCGGAAAATCTTACAGAAGGCGATCTCCAGCAAATGAGAGGCTGGCTTGAACAGAAAAAGCTTAAAAGGAACGCACAGCTTCCGGAAGAGGTGCTGAACCTTGTAAGAGGAAGAAGAGTGCTTCCTTCAAGCATACTGTCAATTACTTTTACCAATAAGGCAGCAAAGGAAATGAAGGATAGGGTTGAAAAGCTGGTAGGGGCGGCATCCGAGAACATGTGGATCAGTACATTCCATTCGGCATGTGTAAGGATTCTTCGCAGGGATGCCGATAAAGTGGGTTTTGACAGAAACTTTGTAATTTATGATACCTCCGACCAGCAGACAGTCATAAAGGACTGTTTAAAGGAGCTGAATCTGAACGAAAAGAACTTTCCTCCCAAATTAATGCTGGATTATATCGGAAAGGCCAAGGATGAGTTGATAGAAGCCAGGACTTATGTAAAAATGTACGCATCCGATTTCAGGATGAGCAAGGTGGCATCTATTTATGAGCTTTACCAGAAGAAGCTCCACCTTAATAATGCCTTTGACTTTGATGACATAATAATGATGACAATTAAGCTGCTTCTGGACAACCCCCCTGTACTTGATTACTACCAGAAGAGGTTCAGGTACATACTTGTGGATGAGTATCAGGACACAAACACCGCGCAATACTCACTGGTAAGCTTGCTTGCGCAGGAAAACAGGAATTTGTGTGTCGTAGGGGATGACGACCAGTCCATTTACGGCTGGAGAGGTGCAAACATCAGAAATATTCTGGACTTTGAAAAGGAGTTCAGGGACTGTAAGGTCATTAAGCTTGAACAGAACTACCGTTCAACGCAGATGATTCTTGATGCTGCCAACAGCGTTATAAAGAATAATACCGGGAGAACGGCCAAGAGCCTTTGGACCGACAACGCAGGCGGTGATAAGGTACAGTTCCTCCAGGGGAACAATGAGTATGAAGAGGCTTTATTTATCGCTAAAGAAATAAGAAGGCTTACAACATACAGCGATATGGAGTATAAGGATTTTGCCATACTCTACAGGATAAATGCGCAGTCGCGTGTTATAGAAGAAATGCTGATGAGGGATGCCATTCCGTATAAGATCGTGGGCGGCCTGAAATTCTACGACAGGAAGGAAATAAAGGATATAATTGCTTACCTGAGGGTTATACAGAATCCTTCGGACAATATAAGCCTCAAGAGGATTATAAATGTTCCTAAAAGAGGTATAGGAAATACAACTGTGGATACTGCCGAAGGTATCGCAAATAAAAGGGGATGCAGCATTTTCAGCATAATTTCGTCTGCCGGCGATATTCCTGAACTGAAAAGAGCAGCACAGCGCCTTGAGGAGTTTGTCAACCTCATTAACAATTTCCGGGTAGCAAAGGACTCATTGAAGGTATCGGAGCTTATTGAAGAGGTAATTGAGAAATCGGGAATTTTAAAGGAGCTGCAGGATGAAGAGACCTTAGAGGCCCAAACAAGGATTGAAAACATTAAGGAATTGATAACAGGAGCAATTGAATTTGAAGAACAGTTTGAGCAGCCGGACGAGGAATTCAATGTGGAGCATAATCTTGAAGGGTACCTTGCACAGATTTCTCTGGTTGCAGATATCGATAACCTTGAAGAAGAACGCAATAACGTCATATTAATGACTTTGCACAGCGCAAAAGGGCTTGAATTCCCAACCGTTTTTCTGGCTGGTTTTGAAGAAGGCATATTCCCGGGATACCGTTCAATGTCTGATGAAAATGAGCTTGAAGAAGAGAGAAGGCTGTGCTATGTGGGTATTACGCGCGCCAAGCAAAAGCTTTACCTTACATGTACTTTTTGCAGGACACTGTTCGGAAACACCACATACAATAAGGCATCGAGGTTTTTAACCGAAATTCCGCCCGAGCTTATTGAAGGCTTCACCAAAAAGCCGGTTAGAGAAAGCAGCCCAAAGAGCAGCTTTGACGGAGGGTATGGAACTAATAGCGGATATGGAGGTAACAGCGCGTATGTTGAGAGCAGCAAGGAGATGGCAGGGAAAGTTGGTAACGTAGGCTTTTCCCAAAGCAGTAAGCCTGCTTTCTCACAGCCGGTTAAAAAAGTTGGCGGCAGTACAACTTTCAGCGTCGGTGATAAAGTTGAGCATAAGAAGTTCGGTGTGGGGCTTATAACTTCGGTTGAGAAGGAAAATGACGATTACAAGCTGGAAATACAGTTCAGGAATTCGGGAATGAAGAGATTGATGGCTGCATTTGCCAACCTGAGCAAGATTGAGTAGATTTTGAAAAAGGAACGGTCAATTTACCTGCGCTTTTGCGTATTTTGACATGGCTGTTGATGCTGTTTAAAAAAAGAGAAGAAGCCTGTATCGGCATAATGAGTTTAATGTCAATATTAAGATGGTAACATAAAGTTATA
>JAEZNF010000354.1 GCA_023441845.1 Bacillota bacterium
AATATATGCTGACGAAGAAAAGCTCTCACGTGCATTTACCAACATATTAAGCAACTGCATCAGGTATGCGGATACTTCAGTGAAAATTTACTACTCGCAAATTGCCGATAAAAGGGTTGAAATCACAATTATCGACGATGGTCCCGGTTTTGACGCTGCCGAGCTGTCAAATATTTTCGAAAGATTCTACAAAGGAAAAAAGGGCATATTTGGACTTGGTCTTGCTATCAGCAGAAACATCATTGAAAAGCACAATGGTGAAATCTCGGCAGAAAATTCGGGAAAAGGCGCCCTATTTAAAATCATACTTCCCGTAAAAGAGTAAATTGACTTTGCCGAGCTTTTTCAGTATAGTGTTGTATAAAAGAATGAGGCATTATATGAGAACTAAAATAATTGCTTGCGAAGTGATGAAAGACGAGATTCTTTCCGTTCCCGGAATGTGCGACATGGATATTTCCTTTATTACCATGGGACTGCACCTTAATCCGGGTAAGTTGAATGTGGAACTGCAAAGGCAGCTGGATTCCCTGGAAGGATATACTCATATTGTTCTGGCTTTCGGACTGTGCGGAGGTGCCGCAAGAACATTGAAATCCAAAGACTCTACAATAATTATTCCAAGAGTTCATGACTGTATCCCGTTATTGCTTGGCTCTGTAAAGGCTTATGAAAGCTTCCGGAGCAAAGAACCCGGAACTTTCTATTATTCCTGCGGTTGGTTTAAGGGTAATTCCACCTTTTTCTCCGATTATGAAGGTTTATCGGAAAAATGCGGGGAAGAAGATGCTCTTGAAATTATGAAAGAAATGTATGACGGTTATAAAAACATTGTTTTTATAAGAACCGGGCATCCCCATGAGGAATTGTGCATTGAAAAGTGCAAGGAAATAGCAAAGTTATTAGACCTTTGTTTTATCACATATGAGGGAAAGAAATGCTATATTGAAAAGCTGGTAAAAGGGCCATGGAATGATGACGAGTTTATTATACTGGGCCCCGGTCAGGATCTTAACGATTCCTATTTTAACATAACTACGGTCTGATGTACCGATTTCACCCTTCTGGTGCCCTGTAACAGAATCCGTGTTTTGGGTAAGAACGCATTTCCTATTTTGGTTCTGTAGCGTTTCAAAGGCTTCGCCTTTTATAATAGTTGCTTGAGAGCATATTTTAACTGGTTTTGATTTGCTACTTAAGAAGCGTAGGGACAACAACCAAGGAAGTGCATAAGCAGCAAATTTTTATGCGCCCAGGTCTTTAGGAGTAAGTTTTGTTACTTAGCACCGGTCCTTGATATGGAACCTAATATATTTATTTGCTTTGATTCGTTAATTAGTAGTGCGTAACGCATCATTTTCATTTGTTCCAATGCGTTATGAAGCTACTTTCTGAAATTCACAGACAAGCCGTGTATCAACTAGAGCTAATTCTTATTCGTCGCTGACCGCTTAGTCTCTTAGGTAACAGTTGCCGATCTCCCCTATATACATCCTGTGATAATCCTTATTTGCATAGTTCTTATCAATACCCATATCAATGAAGTTGGCAGGGTTGATATCCTGGAAATAAATTTTTCTGCACTCCATATAAAGACGTGCTTCCTTAAAAAACACCATTCCCGGAGCATCTTCCAAAGGAGTAATCCCGGTCTCTTTAGCCTTATCTACATCTCTCCCCGATTTTGTACCGCAATAATTCAATGCGCTGCGATAACTGTCATCAAAGAAAGACAATGTGAATGTTTTTGCCGATTCAACAAACTCATAGGTATACCTCTGCGGCCTTATAAAAATAAAACACACTTTCTTGCCCCATAATATGCCGAGCCCGCCCCAACTGGCAGTCATAGTGTTATACTTCTCCACGTTTCCCGCCGTTATAAGCATCCAATCATTTCCAATCAACTTAAAGGTATTATCCGTTATGTCTTCAGGCTTAATAAGTTTAAAACTATCTCCCATACTACTATTCCTCCTCTGAAAGAATTCTTAACCATTTATTGTATAACACATTGGTTTATACTGCTATTAAAAACTCGTTTACAACAAATATATAAAGAAAACGCTGCTATTCTTATATACGTCAAATTACCGCAACTGCTTCAATCTCAATCAATACATCCTTAGGAAGCCTTGCCACTTCAACCAGGGATCTTGCCGGAAATGGCTTTTTGAAGTACTCTGCATACACCCCGTTAATCCTGGCAAAATCGTTCATATCCTTGATGAATACAGTAACTTTTACGGCCTTTGAAAGCCCACTTCCCGCAGCTTCCAGTACATTTTTCAAATTTTCAAGAACCTGTCTTGCCTGCACCTCAATATCGCAGGATACTATTGTACCTATTTCCGGATTTATGGGAATTTGCCCTGATGTATACACAAAATTACCGGCAACAACAGCCTGTGAGTATGGTCCTATAGCTTCCGGCGCTTTGTTGGTAGAAATTTCTTCTATATTCATATCTATTCTCCCTGTAATTAAATTTAAATTTCCTAGTATTCTTATTTGTTATATATGTTAGATTCATTCTATTATTACTAGAAAACTTTGTCAATAATACTTAAAAAATTACTTCTGCAAAGCTTTATTGTTTAACTCAAGTCTTCTGATGATCCCCTGTTTCCTTTTTCTTGCCAATTAACCGCTTAAAAACGGATTGTACTGTAAAAAGCGGACCGTTGATAAAGTTCGTTACGGTTTTTGCCAAATGGGGCAATCTGCTAAATTGGTCGGGACTGTCATTTATAAGGTATGTCCATGTTGATGAAGGCCCTCTCAATCCCTCCTTATCAATTTCGATCCCTTTCTCAGTTATCTCGATGGTATTAAACTTACCGACTATTTCGTTCTCCATATTTTCCTTCATGCTTTCAAAAGCCTCTATTGCACTTCTGTGAAATTCATCAAGGGGATCTTTCTTGCCTATGACGACAAGGTGTATACTTTCACGGATATATGAAATATAATCAAGGTAATCGGCCCAGCATTTATTTATGTAGTACAGGGTTATGCTCTTTTCGGCTTTCTGTAACACCTCTTCACCAAACTTTTCAAGAAGTGAATTGTAACGTTCCTCAGCGCATCTTGATAATAGCTGCATCTGTGCTTTATCTTTCAGTATATCCTGGCGCTTGTTATGAATAATACGGCGCTGTTCCTCGATAATAAAAGAATATTTCCACAACTGCCTTCTGATGTCCGAATTGTACCCTTCAACAGTTCTTCGGCCCTTCTCGATCTCACGCCTTATGAGCTGGTTTTCAAGCGGTTTGTCCTGTCTTTCACATAATGCTGAAGGTATCAATTTAATAATATTATATTTCTTCATCAATTCGTCTTCAAGACTAATATAAAACCTGCTTTCGCCCGGGTCACCCTGACGCCCTGCCCTGCCCTTAAGCTGATTATCGATTCTCATACTTTCATGATAACCTGTTCCAATTATATACAGTCCTCCTAATGCTGCCACCCTGTCCCTGTCCTGTTCCTTTTCTCCACCCAATTTTATATCTACTCCACGTCCTGCCATATTGGTTGAAACAGTAACTGCTCCAAACTCTCCCGCACGGGCAATAATTTGGGCCTCCATTTCATCATTCTTCGCATTAAGTACACAACACTTAACACCCGCCTTTTTCAACTCTTCCGCCAGCTGTTCCGATTCGGAAACGCTGCTTGTACCTACTAAAACAGGCTGCCCGGTCTCATGAACTCTTTTTATCTCTTTTATCAGTGCGCTTTGTTTTGCTTCCATATGAGTAAAAATCATATCGCGATGGTCTTTGCGAATACACGGCTTATTTGTAGGAATCACAACCACATCCATACCGTAAAATTCCATTAGTTCCGGGGCAGCTGTACAAGCAGTTCCCGTCATACCCGAGACCTTCGGATACAACTCCAGAAAATACTGCAGCGCAATAGAGCCCATAATCATGCCCTTTGACTCAGATGTCAACCCCTCTTTAGCTTCAACAGCAGCATGAAGGTTGTCAGGCCAGTGGCGCTTATCGGCTATTCTTCCGGTAAATTCGTCAACCAGCTCTATCTTGCCGTTTCTTACAATGTAATCCCTATCCTTTTCGAGCAAAACTTCTGCATATAAAGCACAATTTAGCCTTGCCAGAAGCTCCAGATTTTTTTGATCATACAGGTTTCCGCATCCTAAAATCCTTTCAACACGCGCCAAACCCGAATCGGTAAGATATACATTGTTGGCATATTGATCAATGCTATAGTCCGTTCCGTTTCCAAGGCTTCTTACTACCTGGGCTATATGGACAGGGCTTTCTTCCTTTCCCGGAACGTTTCCGGCAATAACAAGAGGTATCCTGGCCTCATCAATAAGTATTGAGTCGGCCTCATCCACAATAGCATAATTAAAATCCCTGTGAAGCAGCTTTTCCTTTTCATCGCACAGGAAGTCACGAAGATAGTCAAACCCTGCTTCTTTCGCCGTCACATAGGTTATATCACAGGAATAGGCGTCCTGCCTTTCTTCTGTGCTCATACCCTCTTTAACAAACCCTGCAGTAAGCCCGAGAAACCTGTATACAGGCCCCATCCACTCTGCATCCCTTTTTGCAAGGTATTGGTTGAAAGTCAGAATATGGACACCTTTACCCGTCAATGCATTTAAGTATGCAGGCATTACAGCAGTCAACGTTTTACCCTCACCTGTCTGCATCTCAACTATTTTACCCCTGTTCATTGCAACTCCCGCCATAATCTGCACGTCAAAAGGATACATTCCAACCTGACGCCGGCAGGCTTCACGGGCAAGAGCAAAAGCTTCAATAAGAAGCTTGTCTGTATTAACCCCGCTTCGAGCCTGTTCCTTAAGCTCACAAGCCATTTCTTTCAATTTTGCATCTGTATATGAACCATATTTTAGCCTATTAATTTCTTCAAGAATCTTTCTATAAGGTTCAATGTCGTACTCCACAGGGATATGACGATTTTTGATCTTTTTATTTAATTCGGACATGCTTTTGAACATAATTTACCCTCCTGTAATCTGTAAAATACAGTTAACCTCTAAATCAGCAAACTATAAAGTTTTATCAAAAAATAAAAGATGCCTATATAAAAGGTATTCCTCCAATCAAATTACAGGAAAGGCCTTCGAAAGCTTTAGTCTATGAAATGTTATTAGAATCAAAACAGTCATAAAAAAGACTATATTAAGAGAAATGACAAAATGCTTGGACAAGCTATAGTAACCGAATAAGCCTAATACACAAACACTTACTGCTGTTTTCAGCAGCAAAAAGTTATACATGCCCTCAGTCTTCTCAAAAATGGCAATAATAAACAACGGGTACAGCGATACAGCTTTACCGGGATTTAATATACTTCCCGAAATAAACCGTAAAGCACATATTAACAAACTACACATTAAAGAAAAAATACCAAGCGTTAGAACAATCATATTTATTAGGTTACCTCTTTAATATTTTTCATGCCTTTTAAACAAACAGTCATATTTTAATTTTAACCTTTCAATTCATTTTATTCAATTCAATAATTTCCTGGACATAAAAAAATAAAAGGCCAAAAACAATTTGACCTTTTATTTTTTAATTTGGTTTTAAAATAAATTATCTCTCAAAACTTATTATATAGCATCTCCAAAATCAAAATCTCCTAATTCCGTATCAGTAGAGCTTTTTTCTTCAACCTTTGTAATATCCAGATCATCAGGCTGAACTACTTCAAAGCTTCCATCAATATCGTAAATACTGCAATTAAATAATGCATCGTAAGCACTGACTCCAAACATGTTGGAAGCTGAATCCCCTCCATCATCAAGCTTACCGCTGAATGTCATATCTATCTTTTTGATATAATTTGTATTTTTGTCTATCGTTATGTTTAGTTTGTAATTATTATCCGCTTTAAATTCGCCACCTGACTCACCAAGTCCTTCACCCGGACCTTGTGTCAACTTCTCTAAAATGACATCTCCTGTAAGTACTATTTCATCGGCATTTTTAGATTCTGCTACTCTTAGCCCGGCGCTTACTATGCTAGTATCACCAAATGATGAAATATCATTGTTTTTCTTAAATTCGTCGATGAATTCTTCAGGTGTTTTACTTTCTTTAGTCCATTTATTAGTAAATGAATTCTTTTCATAAACGATATTATCAGCCATATACGATTGGCTCTTAATATTCAGTATGAAAAACATGCTTATATCCATATCAAGTTTGGCTTTCATTTTTTCAGTATCAAATTGAGCTTTAACACCATACTTCACAATGCTGGCTTTTTGGTTATCCTCACCTGTAGCACTCATATCCATTTCAAAATCAAGCTTATACTTTTTTGCCGACTCCATTGCTTTAATTGATTTATCAAGGATATCCTTCACCTTATTGTATTCTTCTTCATTACATATCAATACACTCTTGGTGGAAGCATCCCAGGCAACCTTCTTCCCAAAACTTTGAGAAACAAACCTGA
>JAEZNF010000367.1 GCA_023441845.1 Bacillota bacterium
CATATATGCTATCTCGGTTTCAGGCCGTCCCGGTACATAATATTTTAAATTAAAAGGAGCATCCACAAAGGAAAAATTGGGGAAAAGCCTTCTAGCACTGACCCTGCAGGCCAATTTGAACAAGTCATAGTTGGGCTCTCCGGGATTATAGTTTATCCCCTCTTTCACCTTGAAAATATGTATGGGAAAAATGGCTGTCTCTCCGTTTCCGAGTCCTGCTTCTGTTGCCAGCAACAGGTTTTTTATTACCAGCCTTCCTTCCGGTGAAGTATCCATTCCGTAATTTATTGAACTGAATGGGATTTGCGCTCCTGCTCTGCTGTGCATTGTATTAAGGTTATGTACCAATGCTTCCATGGCCTGATATGTATTTCTTTCGGTTTCTTTCCCTGCATTTTCCGCGGCAAATTCCTGTGACTTTCTTACGACATTTTCATCTCTGACAAATTCCAGCAGCATTTGGGCCTCATAAATCCGGTAATCCTCCAAGCCGCTCATGGATGGAATCATCCCGTATTTTTCTTTTATGCCTTCACATACGGTTGTCACCTTTGAAGCAATATCTTTAACGTCCGAAAGAAGACTGAGCGCTTTTATAAGGTTTTGCCTGTAAAGCTTGGCATAGGTTTTTGCAACCCCCTGTGCCATCGCATAGTCAAAGTTCGGTATGCTTTGGCCCCCGTGCTGGTCATTCTGGTTTGATTGAATTGCAATACAGGCAAGGGCAGAATAGCTGTGAATGTCGTTAGGTTCCCTTAAATACCCATGACCGGTGCCAAAGCCGTTTTTAAACAGTTTTTCAATATCAATCTGGCAGCAGGTTGTTGTTAAAGTAAGGAAGTCCATATCATGGATATGTATATCTCCTTCTTTATGCGCAATAGAATGCTCAGGCTTTAGTACAAACATTTCATAGAACTGCTTGGCACCCTCGGAGCCATACTTAAGCATTGTACCCATTGCGGTATCTCCATCTATATTTGCGTTTTCACGCTTCATATCGTTATCCTTTGCTTCCTTGAAGGTTAAATCCTCATAAATTTTCATAAGGCGGGTATTCATCTCACGGACGCGGGTTCTCTCGGCCCTGTAAAGAATGTATGCCTTTGCAGTACGGGCATGGCCTGTCTCCATAAGGACTTTCTCAACAGCATCCTGTATTTCTTCTACTGACGGAACCTTTTTATTAAGCTCACTTTCAACGTACTCTATAACCTTTTCGGCAAGCAGAAGCGATTCTTCGTAGTCTTTTCCACCTGACACACTTGCAGCTTTAAATATTGCATTGGCTATTTTTTCGATATTAAACGCTACTTCTCTTCCGTCTCTTTTCTTAATCTTGGTAATCATATGATTCCGATTGCCTCCCTAATTTAATCCTTATCTTCTGATACTGCAAAATTGAAGCCTCTCGACAAAACGTCAAAAGGCCATATTAGCAATATTTATATTGTTAGCTTCCTGTACCCCTCTATCGTCCGTAGAGTGTCGGTGAACAACAGCGGCAGGTCTTCCGACTTAGGGTTTAAAGTATTACAACTACTTCCCGAATATCTCGAGTGGATTTTTATATTTCTCCCCATCACAGCGGCGGGACAGTGCAAGATTCCAGCCTGCTTCCCTTTTAAGCATACTATTAGAAAAAGCACCAGTTTTGCATCAATATTTAGTCGGCATTATATTATCACATACCATATATTGTGTCAATTTGTTTTTTTATTTGTTAAATCGGTAAATTGACACAGTATATAGTTTATGATAATATGGACATAATTAAATATTGGAACAAAATAGGTGCTGCATTAATATGCAGTTAAAAAGGGAAGACGGGTGTAAATCCCGCGCGGTCCCGCCGCTGTAAAAGAGGATTTCTCCAATATATGCCACTGGGAAACTGGGAAGGCTTGGAGAGAAGTGATGCTTAAGCCAGAAGACCTACCTATCTTGAATCACCATAAAGACTCTACGCGCGATAGGGAGGTGCCGGACATGTTCATACCGTATTATTTATTGTACACCAAACCTCTTGACGATTGACGTTTAAGAGGTTTTATTTTTTGGCATTTAAGGATGGACTTTTGACATTACAACATGAATTTTAAGGAATTAAAGACAAACAACTTTATACCTTAAAATGTTAAGCAGCAAAAAATAATGGTGCTTTAACACTTTTTGGCTTCCTAATAAATTCAATTTTAAAGTTGTTTATCTATATCTAAACAAAAGGAGCGTTTGACATGTTAAGCAGAAGGGGTTTATTCTTTGTTCTGGCAATTTTAATAGTTTTCTCATTTACAGGATGTGCCGGCAATAATGTTTCAAACAATAAGACTATAACCAAAAACTCAGAGGAAGTAAGTGATGTTTTCCCAATGACAGTTACAGACTCATATGGGAGACAGGTAAAACTTAATAAAGAACCTCACAAGGTCATATCCGTGGCTCCGAATATTACAGAAATAATATTTGCCTTAGGTAAGTCAAAAAGCCTTATAGGACGGACAGAATACTGTGATTACCCTGAAGAAGCCAAAGGCATTACATCCATTGGCTCCTTAAAGGAACCAAGTATAGAAAAAATTGCAGAACTTAGGCCGGATCTGGTTATAGCCTCAACACATTTTCAGAAAGAAATCCTTCAAAAGCTGGAAGAACTCGGCAACTTTAGAATTGAATTTTTCCGGCACTCCCAAACCTTTAAGGTATAAACGCTT
>JAEZNF010000429.1 GCA_023441845.1 Bacillota bacterium
CAAGAATACTGTTTCCGTCGGTTGCCTTTTTGATGCTGGCAGGCTTGACAAACGGCATTTTAAACTCATATCAGAAATTTGCAGCAGCAGCATGCGGGCCTTCAATATATAATGTGGGAAGTGCATTAAGCATATTGCTGTTTGGGGGATACAGCGTCGAAATGGTAGCAGTCGGCGTTATGTGCAGCTCCTTTATATATTTTGTAATACAGCTTTTATTTGCATTGAAGAATTTAAAGTATTACAGGTTTAAGTTTTTCTTCGGTCACCCCGGGGTTAAGAGGCTTTTTACCCTAGCGATACCTTCGCTTTTATCTTCTTCGATCGTACAGGTTAATGCAATAATAACAGCCTCGTTTGCCACTATTTTCGGTGAGAGCAATGTTACTGCACTCCAGCTGGCGGATAGGATATGGCAAATGCCGTACGGGGTATTTGCTCAGGGTATAGGTATTGCAATGCTGCCCACGCTTTCGGTAAATGTTGCTGTAGGTGATGTCGAACAGTACCGTAATACTCTTTTAAAAGGGTTAAAAATGGTTTTAATTCTTACGGTTCCTTCGGCAGTGGGTTTTATAGTTTTAAACAATCCCGTGATATCGGTATTGCAAATAACCGGGAAGTTTACAGATGCAGCTGCTTTGAATGCAGCCGGCATATTGATGTTCTTTTCCATCGCTCTGCTGACACAATCCATTGTAACGGTTATAAACAGGGCCTACTATGCCAATAACGATACCAGAACACCTCTTTATATTGGAGCAAGTACGATAGTTCTGAATATTCTTTTAAGTTATATATTAAAAGATACTGAATTGGGCGTATCGGGAATGGCGTTGGCATATTCTGCGGCAAGCGCTTTAAATGCTGTTTTACTCCTTATATTCCTTGATAGAAAATACAAGGGCATCAATGTGCGCCAGCTTTTCCGGTTTCTGGAAAAAGTTATACCTGCAGCTTTGATTATGGGAATTGTATTATATTTTATGAATGGTGCCCTTCCTTTCAAAGAAAGCTCAAAACTCATGCGATTTTTTATTTTGCTGTTTGAAATTTGTGCAGGCGCAGTTGTTTACTTTGGAGCGGTTCTTATTATGAGGGTAGAAGAGGCGTTAAATATTTTTTCGAGTATAAAAGGAAGGTTTAATAAGCTTAAAAATGGATTTAAAAGATGAATAAAGCTTTATTTCCCTTAAAATCCATAACCTTTCACTTTTTAGCAAGAAAATTTTAAAATATAAACAAAAGTCATTGACTGGATATAATATTTAATATATAATAAACGAGAACAAATGTTCGATAAGCGTTGCAAGGAGGATAAAAAATATGTTGGAAAAGAAAAAAGCGTTGGAAATGGCAATGGGGCAGATAGAAAAACAGTTTGGCAAAGGTGCGGTTATGAAGCTTGGCGAAACTGCTCATTTAAATGTTGAGGCTATTCCCACAGGTGCCCTTGGATTGGATATAGCTCTTGGTGTTGGCGGAGTTCCGAGGGGAAGAATAGTAGAAGTATTCGGGCCTGAATCATCAGGTAAAACTACCGTTGCTCTCCATATGGTTGCTGAAGCCCAAAAAGCAGGCGGAGAAGCCGCTTTTATAGATGCCGAACATGCGCTTGACCCGGTTTATGCAAAAAAACTGGGGGTTGATATAGATAATTTGATTGTTTCACAGCCGGATACAGGCGAACAAGCTCTTGAAATTACCGAAGCACTTGTTAGAAGCGGTGCCATTGATATAATTGTTATTGACTCGGTTGCTGCATTGGTTCCAAAGGCTGAAATTGACGGCGAGATGGGGGATGCACACGTAGGCTTGCAGGCGAGGCTTATGTCACAGGCATTAAGGAAGCTTGCCGGTGTTATAAGCAAATCTAAAACTACGGCTATTTTTATAAACCAGCTTAGAGAAAAGGTCGGCATTATGTTCGGTAATCCTGAAACTACTCCCGGTGGGCGTGCATTAAAGTTTTATTCCTCTGTAAGGCTTGATGTAAGAAGGATTGAATCAATAAAGCAGGGAACTGAAGTAGTAGGAAACAGGACCAGGGTTAAAGTCGTTAAGAACAAGGTTGCTCCGCCATTTAAAGAAGCTGAGTTTGATATTATATACGGAGAGGGAATTTCAAAAGAAGGAAACATCCTTGATGTAGCTGTTAATCTCGACATAGTAAACAAGAGCGGTGCATGGTTCTCTTATAACGGACAGAGAATCGGACAGGGAAGAGAGAATTCAAAGCAGTTCTTAAAGCAAAATCCGGAACTTCTTAAGGAAGTTGAAGCTAGAATAAGAGAAAACTACAATCAAGCATTTTTAAAAAGCGTAGATGTGCACGTTGAGACTGACGATGATGATTTAGAAGATGTATAATGGCTTTAAGGCATAATAATATTACTTTCGGGTAACATTATTATGCCTTAATTTTAGCTCTTAAGGTGAATGGTTATGGAAATAACATCTGTTGAGAGGAACAAAAAAAATAAAGATCGGATGTCTGTTTATATAGATTATAAATACTGCTTTTCTATTGAAGAAGAGGATTATTTTAAGCTCAACCTTTATGAGAAAAAAGAAATAACCGGGGAAGAGATAAGCTATATAAAAAATAACATCAATTACAGGGCAGCCAAATCAGCTGCCATAAGGTTTCTGTCTTTAAAATACAGGTGCGAAAAGGAAATCCGGGTTAAGCTGGAGTTGTCAGGGTTCGATGCCGAGGTTATCGAAAACGTACTTGAAGAATTAAAGTCCATGGGGTATATAAACGACAGGATATATACTCAGAAGTATATTCACGACAGGAGTAAGTTAAAACCCAAGTCAAAGAGGGTCTTAAAGCTGGAACTTAAAAATAAAGGAGTAACCGAGGATATTATAGATGAGGTTATCGGTGAATGGGATATAGATGAAGACGCCGTTGCGTTCGGTCTTGCCAAAAAGAAATTCGGGAAATACGATATAAAGGATGAGAATATTACAAGGAAGATATATTCTTTCTTACAGCATAGAGGCTATAGCTTTGAAACCATAGAAGGGGTAATAAAAAATTTGGAAAACGGACATGAATAACCTGAGTTATAAGATATAAGATATTAATGAATAAGACCTGCCATTGGCAGGTCTTATTGCATATACAGTGATGAATAAAATAATTTAGTGTAATTTATTATCAGGGCTTTTTAATGTTTAATTCTATTGCCCTCATAATCATTGTAAAGGCTTCAGCTCTTGTAATATAGGCATCAGGTCTAAAGGAATTATCCGAATATCCCTTTACCAACCCTATTTCAACGGCCTCGTAAATATACCCTTCAGCCCAGACGGGAATATCTTTTCTGTCTATAAAGTTATAATATTTAGAGCCGGGGGTTTCATTTTTATAACCGTAAGCACGGAGTATCATAACGACCATTTCTTTACGTGTTACTTGGTTTGAAGGCCTGAATGAATTATCCTCAAAACCTTTTATTACTTCCAGCTTTGAAAGAAGAGCGATATACCCTTTTGCCCAGACAGGAATGCTGGATTTATCCGAGAAACTCAAATCGGTATTTTCCATAGGAGCAAGATTTAACATCTTTAACAGCAACTTGGATATTTCAGCCCTGGTAACCTTGTTATCAGGCTTTATTGTCTTGTCAGGGTAACCGTCGATTATATTTAGTGACAGGAGCTTTAAGATATTATCCTTGGCCCAGTGCTTTGAAATATCGTTGAAACTGGCGGCCGGAACCTTTTCTGCAGGTTTTTCGGTTGAGTTTGCAGAAGATGAAGGCGAAGAAACAGGTGACCCGGATGAAGATGCAGGTGAAGGTACGGTATTGCCAGGCCCTGTATTTGGTACTCCTCCGGGAACTGGATTACTCTGACCGGGTGTTGGAGATACATTGGAAGTGGGAGAATCAGAAGTTGAAATAAGTGTTAAAATGATGTTACTCTTAGGTTGACCGTTGAAAAGATTTATATAACCTTCACCGTAAATTTCACTTGAGTTTTTTACCATTCCGGAAATTCCACGGTATCCAAATTTTTCATAGCCGTTTTTCTGGTAGTCCTTATTATAATAACCTATAGCATAGCTA
>JAEZNF010000451.1 GCA_023441845.1 Bacillota bacterium
TAATTACATTGGAATGCTCGGAGTGCCTATGGAACCTTCTCCGCACCTCTCTTCGGACAGCGGTATTATATTTCTTACAAGCAGTGCAGCCAAAGACAGAGACATTATAAGAAAAATAAAGGAACGCTTGTCCGGCGGAAAAAATGTAATTGTTACCTCAGGGTTTATACATTCGCTGCAAGGGATGGGAATTGAGGATATTGCAGCTTTTAACTATACGGGAAAAAAAGCTGCGATAAAAAAGTTTGCATATAAGACATGGGATTGTGCTTATGAAAGGTATTATCCGGCATCTGAGGAAATTGTAATACCTCAGGTAGAATATGCTACGAATGACGTGTGGACTATAATATCCGGTATAAGCCAAAATAATAATTTCCCTATACTGGCTGCTGCTGGTTATGGTAAAGGTACAATGTACATACTGACAATACCTGATGACTACTCGGATTTGTACTACTTTCCCAGGGAGATTTTAAGATCTGTAAGGGATTGTATTTGTGAAGAAATGTTTGTGAGTATTGACGCGGAAAGCAAGGTGGGATTATTTGTTTACGATAATGATACTTTCATTGTACAATCCTTTCTACCCTATAATACAGCTGTAAATATACTGGTTGACAGGTGTGGGGCAACGCTTCGGGAGATTGATAATAAATATGAATACACAGGCAGCAGTAATTTTGAAGGTGGTACCGCAAGGACTGTTGAAGGAGCTGATGTAAATGGTAAAACTTCATTTACAATAAAGCTTAAAGCAAGAACATTTAAGGTGTTTAAGTGTGTATAAAAATTTAGGAGGGCTAAAATGGAAAAGATACATGTAGTGCTGGCAGCGGATGAAAAATATGTACAGCATATGGGAGTAACAATTGCTTCGATTTTAGATAATGTTAAGTCGAATAATTCAGTTGTAATAAATGTAGTCGATAATGAATTATCAGAGAAAAGTTGTAGTATGCTTAGAGAAATTGTTGGAAAGTATAATGCATCTATTTCCTTTGTGCATGACAATTCCACAAGCCTGGATAATTTGTATATATGGTGCTATAACATGAGCAAGGTAACATATTACCGTTTGTTAATTCCTGATTTAATTCCAAAGGAAGTGGATAAAGCAATTTATATAGACAGTGATATAGTTGTAAGACATGACATTACTGAGCTTTGGAATACCGACATTTCCGAATATTACGCCGGAATAGTAGAAGACCTGGGGTTTGAACATTTCCATCTTAAAACCCAAATTCGGAATAATCTTGGAATGCCTGAAAATGTGCCTTATTTCAATGCCGGTGTAATGCTTATTAATGTGAAGAAATGGCGGGAAGATGGCATAACGGAAAAAGCCCTTGAATTTCACTCGAAAAATCCCAAAAAGATTTTCTTTCTTGACCAGGATGCTCTGAATGCAGTTATTTGGGGGAAATGGTTATCGCTTCATCCAAAGTGGAATGTACAGCAATATGCATTTCATAGGTATTACGACCGGAATATGAGAAAATCGCTTTCCCCAGATTTTATTGAAGCGGTAGAAAATCCGGCCGTTGTTCATTTTACAACAAGCAATAAGCCCTGGAAGAGTACATGTACGGCACCATTTGCAGAGGAATATTTTAAATATATAAAAATGACTCCATGGAAAAATTGTCGGCAGAGCACATTTAATATTTTTATCAGGAATATGAGCCATTATTTCAATGGAACAAGAGTACTTCTGAAAAATCATTCCGAATTTCCAGGAACCGGTCCGGAACCAAGGGAAAATGATATTTTTACAAAATATTCGATGGAGGATGTTGAAAAATTCAACCCTTATGGGCTATCGGTTCAAGAATACCTGTTATATCTAGGCAACCAATCGCTGCAAAAATATGATATTACAAAAGCACAAGATATTGAACAATTTAAAAAAATTGTTTTTGAACTTTCAAAAAATTATAAAGGTAACGATATATTTTTTAGTCCAAAGCACTATCTTGTTAAATTATAAGATAAATTAACAAAATATCAGGGGGAAAGTATGGCAAAGGTATTCTTTTTCAATATTCCGTTTTACGGACATATAAATACCAGTCTGGCTCTTGTGGAAGAACTGGTCGGGAGAGGCGAAGAAGTCATATATTATTGCACCGATACCTTTAAGGAAAAAATCCAAAATACGGGTGCTGTTTATAGAAGCTATGGAACAAAATTTTTTTTAAACGAAAATTTCGTTACGATGGATATTACAGAGATTTGTAAAGTACATATAGAACTCACCGAACTTATAATAGAGGATATATTGGAAGACATAAAAAATGAAAGGCCGGATTACATTGTTCATGATACATTGTGTACCTGGGCGAAATATGCCGCCCAAATCTCAAAAATTCCGGCGGTCAATGTACTGCCTACACTTGTATTCGATTCGGAAGAGTCTTCGTCCCTGCCGATAAAAATAGGCTTCCGGGCATTTCAGAAACTTACAATGATTAAAAATATTCCTAATGCACGGAGGATTTCTAAAATTTCAAGGTGCTTGAAAAGGAAATACGGAATCCGTTTTAATAGCTTAATTGATATTATTGATAACAAGGAAAAGCTGAATATCGTATTCACATCCAAAGAGTTTCAGTCAAACACCGGGAAGATTGGCTGTGAATACAGCTTTGTAGGGCCTGTCAGTGTATATAGAAGCGAAGACAGCTCGAACTTCACTTTTAGAAAACCGGTGGATAAGCCTTTGGGGTTTATTTCCATGGGTACGCTGTTTAACAATAATACGGAATTTTTCAATCAATGCTTTGAGGCCTTCAAGGATATGAATATAGATATACTTATGTCGGTTGGAAAGAATATTCACATTCCGTCTCTTAGGATTCCCGCGAATTTTACTGTAATGCATTACTATGACATACCACAGTTGGAAGTGCTTAAGATATGTGATGTGTTTATTACCCATGGAGGGATGAACAGCGTCCATGAAGCACTCTTCAACGGAGTGCCTTTGGTAGCAATACCGCAGCAATCGGAGCAGGAAAAAGTATGTGTGCAGATGGAAAAAAACGGATGCGGTATACGCCTGAATCCATCCCATATAACCTCGGAAGTGCTTAATTCGTCAGTTAAGAAGATTATATCAATACAATCATACAGGGTAAATGCAGTGAGAATAAGAGATTCATTTATAGCAGCCGGTGGCCCAAAACGGGCTGCTGATGTTATATTTTCATTCACAAACTCAACATCCGATAAAGTTGGAATGAATTAAGAGTTTACTTTAAAGGCAATGAAAGGACTATAATTTAATCGAATAGTTCTTTCATTGCCTCTGTCATATTCAGAGTGAAACGAACATGAGAAATGACAGGATTTTTTCACTTGAGGAAGCTGTATCGAGTTAGTTGCTAATTAACGTTACCATGATTTAATAGTCTTTGACATAAACCATACAACATTAATTTAGGATACCTTTTAGGAAAATCATGGAGGAAGATCATAAGCTTATTGTTATAAAGAGTCTTGTACCAGTCGGCACATGCAAAAAAGTAAAATTGATTATTAGGGAAAAAATAGAAAGAAGAAACAGTACGGCATCCTTTGATATTATATATAATCCTGAATTTTACGATAGAGATGATTCATATATTTCACTTTCCAAATTTATCAAGGTCTTAAAATTAAGGCTTGTTGCTTTTATTCAATTGTGTAAGACAGCAGATTTTATATGACGGACTAAATGGGATAGATTACGATAATGGACCCGGATTTTTCTTTTTTGTAAGCAAGAGAATGAACTCTTCAGCCGGTACAGGCTTGCTGAAGATATACCCCTGCCCGAAATCACATTTCTTTTCACGTAATACATTAAGCTGCTCCAGTGTTTCGATTCCTTCTGCCACAACATGTACGCCCAAGTCATGAGCCAAAGTTATCATAGATGATATAATGGCCACATTGCCTTTTTCCTTGTTAATTCCCTGGATAAACTGCATATCGATTTTCATTGCGTCTATGGGGAATACTTTTAGATAATTCAGGGCTGAATAGCCTTTTCCAAAATCATCGATTGAGATATTAAGGCCGATCCTTTTGATCTCATTTAGCTTATCAAACACGGTTTCAATGTTTTGCAGGGCGATATTCTCCGTTATTTCCAATTCTATATATTCCGGGGACAGTTTATTTATACCAAGCTCAGTCTTTATGTATGGAATCAAGCTTTCCTGATGGAACTGATGTGGTGAAATGTTGATGGAAAACCTCATTGGCTTGATACTATAATTACTATACCACTTTTTTATCTGCTTGAATGATTCGCGAATAACCCATTCTCCTATATGAACTATAAGCCCGTTATCTTCTGCAAGAGGAATGAATCTGCCCGGAGATATAAGTCCTAATGTCGGATGGAGCCATCTAAGAAGTATTTCACATCCCACAATATCGCCGGTTTGTATGTCGAACTTGGGTTGATAATATAAAACAAACTCCTTGTTTTCAATTGCTTGATGCATGTCGTTGACTAAACTTAGATTACCGAAAGAATCGGTGCGCATCTTATCGGAATAGAAGCAGTAGTTGTTTCTGCCGTTTCTCTTGGCCGTATACATTGCAATATCGGCATTTCTTAATAGATGGGTCAGGTCTTCTCCGTCATCAGGGAAAATTGTAACTCCAATACTTGCTGTTGCAAATAATGACATCTCATTAAGATAAATCGGATTACTGAATGAGCGGATAATACTTTTTAACTTCTTATCTATATTTTGCCTGCTAGTAAAATTAAGAAAAATGATAATGAATTCATCGCCGCCAAAACGGATGATAATATCATCAGAGCGTATAAGCTCTTTCAAACGCTTACTAACCTCAAAAAGAAACATATCGCCATAACTGTGTCCGTAGAAATCGTTTATATGCTTGAAATTATCCAGGTCCAGAAATACCAGGGTGAAGGAATCTGATGCCGAAATCAGTGAGGGGAATATCTCGCTTAAAAATGTCCTGTTCCTTAAGTTTGTGACATGATCGAAATAGGAGAGCTGATTTAACCGGGCTGTGTTTTTGTAGATATCCATCTCCGCTTTTTCGATAATTTTTTCGTGAAAACGGAATAACACAAACGATAAAATCGAAGATAGAATTATAACTATTAAAAACAGGATACCGGAATTATACAGCAGATAACCGGTAGATATCCATAACTCAACATACCCGAATGTAACGTTGTTATATACAATATTTATTTTTCCGCGACAGGAAAAGAAGTTATTCTTAGGGTATTTTTCTTCTTTAATGAGCTGTTTGTTTGAATCATAGACTCGTATAATAAGGATTTTCTTACTTTCGTTTTCATCAAACACCTGAATTAGTTTAGTTGCCGAATACCTCCATAATTCAGGGTCTTTTTTGATGATTTTCACAACTCTCTCAGATACTTCCTCGCTTAAACATTTTGCTTTCATTTTGTAGTCTTGGAGGCTCGTGAGAAAGTATGTCAAGGGCACGGAAACAGAAACAAAGACTGCTATAAAAATAGCCATTATGAACATTCTTCTTTTAAATTTCTTGTATATATTCCCGTTTATATGCATGGTATTCACATCACTCCTGTTAACTTCGTTAGTAATTTTCATAACAGGATAGTTTCTTTTTATAAACTTGATGAAATGAACATCCTGTAATGAGCAGCATAGCGACAATAATAAATAATAAACTTTTTATTATTACTAAGACTCAAATTTGAATAATAATATGAAATTGCGTTATTATAACAAAATCAGGGATTTGTAAAACAGTAGCAATGAACAACTTTAAAAATCCATACTTTTTAAAAAGCGGAACAGCTGCCATTGCTTGTAAAATTGACTTGGTATTTGCTACAGAAACCTAAAATTAAAATAAGTTTATGTAAATATTATAACATATAAATTTAATTAACTCAACTTTCCATTAAGTTCCGGGTGCATAAATTATATCTGACACATCTTTTGTAAAACTCCCTACAAAAACACAGTATATGAAGGTGTAAAGTATTATTATCATGGGTTTATTCATATTTATATGCGGGATAAATAATTATAATTAATTGTAAAGCCCCTAACAAAAACCAAAATAAACACAAACAGAAATTGTTGTTGCTGTTAAATATCACAAAGTGTAGCAAAGTGTAATATAAGCCCCCTTGATTTTTTCTTATAGATTGTGTATAAAATAGATAGAAAATTAAAGCTTCATTTTAGAGAGAGGGTAAATTGATATACGAATTTTTAAAGGATTTTCACAGACGTGCAGAGATAATTGCAATAGTTGATTTTATAACTACCAGAGTTGCCAGAAAAACTAGGCTCAGGGAGTTTGAGTTTGACGCATCCGAGACTATTAATCTTGTTATGCTTGTCCTGTGTTTTATAATGGAAAAATCTTTGGTTGAAGAGGCCTGTACAAAAAATGATGTGGCTAACTTTATAAGAAGGCTTGATGCTGAATTTTTAAAAAAGAATATACCTGACGAGGAATACTTGCAGATAGTGGATTACATTATAAAGGATTGCCTGCAGAACAGTGGGATTCCCCACTATTTTTCGACCTACAATTTCGAGGCAAACAGGGAAGAAAAAATAAATGTAAAACTGATAGATGATAAAAGAGTCACAATTGGAAATGATAATGTCTATACCTATTACATGACACCCCAGGGTTATAAGTTTATGTTCAATACTCTGGAAATAGAAGATGCTTTGAAGGTTTCCATCGAGCAGTTCAAACTTAACCTTTCTATCAAAAAACGAAATTTCAATGCGGCAAGAAACAATGCCGACAGCTTGTTTAATATAAGCAAGACCCAGATACAGAGGATAAATTACTTTATAAAAAGAGTTAAGGAAGATATTGGAAGCGCGGGAATTGAGGAGTACGAAAAAATCTACAACAGCACTTTTTCTTCGATTGATGAACAAAAAGAAGGTTATGACAGCCTTTATGAATTGATAAGCAAAGTGGAAAGCTCAATTGTAGAAGGTAATAACGGCGGAATTCACAAAGAGGCTTTGCAAAAAGAGATTGAAGATATTTTTTATATTAAAAACAGGCTTAAATTTATAATAAATGAGCAGTCCAATTTGCTCTTAAAGCAGCAGCAGCTTCAGAAAATCTACAATGAAGCTGTTGATAACATACTTTATATAGGATTTGAGAATAGGATAAATTTTGAAGATGTTATTATGAAGAGGCTTGAAGAAAATCCAGGTTTGTCATATCCCCTTATAAAAGTTCTAAGGCCGCTTTTTATGCCTGCTACAAACAAGTTTTTCAATATTAAAATGGCTCTTTCGGAGCAAAGAATTGCATTGGCTGAAACTCACAGCGAGGGCAGCAATATTCTGATGAATGAGAGATACTTCGGCAGGTTTGAGAGTGAGAGGGATATAAGAATCCGTGATGTAAACAATAAATATATCGATATATTTGAAATAATCTGTAAGCACACATTGGAAAACCCGGGAAAGAAGACATCGCTGTCAACACTTATAAATGAGTTGAATCAGGAATATATGAGGTTTGTACCTGATTTAAAGATTCTGACAAATGTTCTTTTGCAGCTTTGCAACATCAAGGAAGTGGATTTTAAAACCATAAAAGAACAGAAAAACAAAACTGTATTCAGCCCGTCTGAAGCTTTTGACATAAAATACTGTGTTCTTGAGCTTCTAAACAGGGACAAAATGTATGACGGCATCAAAAGTTTTAAAATCCTTCTTTCGAGAAATAAAAAGGTATTTATAACAGAAAAACCCTTAGACGAAAATTCGGACGAATTTTTCAGCACTGAAAAGGTGGTAGGGCTTAATTGCCCTGATATATTGTTTGAAATAGAGGTGAATGAGCATTGAACGAATTGAATCTCCAGAAGGCAATGAGGATATACTATTATTTGTTAAAGGACGGGGAGCTTACTTTTGATAACAACAAGGAGCTTTATCTGGATTATTCCGATAGTGAAGTCAGAGCTATTATAGATATAATGGCAAGAGAGAGTAATATATCGATTGAAAAGTTCAATCAGGTGATATATCTTATTCCTAATGAAGAAAATGATATTCTCGGTATAAAGGAAATGGATCTTCAGAAAATTATAAGTTATGATGCCCGCAAGATTGATTTTTATTTGTCACAATACATTATAATTACGATTATATTTGTTTTCTTCAGCGGAAAAGGAAGCTATGTAAAGTCAAGGGATTTTATCAGAATAGCCGAGCTGGAAGAGGTTATTACATCAAGGCTTTTATATGCCAACTCCAAAAAGAATATCGACAGGGAGCAGGAAGAGGCAAAGTTTAATGTTACAGCCATGTTTGAACACTGGAATGCACTGCAAATAGACGAGCAGGGAAAAAGAAAAACAAAATACGGGTATATAAGGAGTGTATGTGCATTTCTTGAAAAGCACAACCTTCTGGTCTATGATACTGTTGAAGAGGATATAAGGCCTTCAAACAAGCTTACTCATCTGATGACTTACAACTTTCTGGATGGGAACCGGCTGGAAATAATAAATAAACTGCTGGAATATTAAAGAAGGAGCATGTTATGGCTAAGATAGGCAAAATAAGGTTTGTTAATTTCACATATAATGACAATAGGCATATTTATGATCAGACTTTTGATTTTTACAACGGGGAAGATACCCTGTTAAACCTTCAGA
>JAEZNF010000469.1 GCA_023441845.1 Bacillota bacterium
TGGGAATCAAGCCGACTCAGATAGCCTGGGGAGAAACCTACCTGGCATTAAAGCAGGGTGTGGTAGAGGCCTGTGAATCTCCAATGGATAGTATGTACACCATGAAGTTCTATGAACCTACAAAAAATATCGTTATGACAGAACATCTTCGTGACAATATCGTTGTAATGATTAATGATAAGAAGCTATCAGCTCTTAGCGAGAAGCAGCAGGAAGCACTGATCGCAGCAAGTAAAGAAGCTGGTGAATGGTATTCTGAGAAGGTACAGGAAAAAGTTACTGAATATGTTGAGCTTATGAAGGCAGAAGGAACTCAGTTTGTAGAAATTGATACGACAGCCATGCAGCAAAAGGTCGCAGAAGCAGCAAAAAGGCTCGAAGAGGAAGGCTTATGGAGTAAAGGACTATACGATAAAATCCAGGCTTTAAAATAACTTAGGGAGAGTGAGTAGCTTTGATCGCACTATTCAAAAAAGTCATTTACTGGGGCGAAAAGATTCAGATGGCTTTAGGAGTAATTATACTTGCGGCTATTATAATCAGTATGACAGGCGGAGTTATCAGCAGATACATCTTTGGAAGCCCATTTACATGGACAGAGGAGCTTGGAACATTTCTCTTTATATGGTTGTCTTTTTTAGGTGCAGGAATTGCTTCTGCGAAAAAAAAGCATGTAGTGGTTGATTTTTTGACAGAGAAGATACCCGTGAAGTATTCAAATATTGTCAAGCTTGTGTTAAATTTTTTGATAATAGTTTTTCTCGTTTTGCTTGCAATCGGTGCGGTTATTTTACAGCCAAAAACATCAGCACACGGCAGCGTAGCGCTTAACATACCCAAAAACTTTTATTATCTGCCAGTATTAATAACATCCGTATATATGTTTTTCATCTATGTAGTGGAAACATTTGAATTATGGCAGAGTATGAAAAAACCTCAGCATAATGCTTAAGGTCGAAAGCAGCTCGCTAAATAAAACAGGAAGAAGGATTTTTAGCTATGACAATATTTCTAATGGTCGCGTTATTCTTGCTCTTTCTTTTTGCAGGAGCGCCGGTCGTTTTTGCACTAGGGCTTCCAGCAATGTTTTACTTTTTTATTGATGGAACGATGCCGGTTGAATTTTTGGCACACAGTATGACATCACCTTTGTTTAACTTTGTCCTAATCGCATTGCCTGCATTCTTGCTGTCTGGGCGTATGATGAACTCCTCAGGTGTAACCAACAGGCTTTTTGACTTTGCAATTGCTGTTGTCGGACGCTTCCGTGGCGGTCTTGCACACGCCAATGTTGTTGCAAGTATGATGTTTGCATCCATGTCGGGAACAGCTGTAGGCGACGCAGGCGGTCTTGGACAGGTTGAATTAAGTATGATGAAAAAAGCCGGTTACAAGGTAGACTTTTCTGCCGGTGTAACCGCAGCTTCAAGTGTTCTCGGTCCCATAATACCTCCGAGTGTTGCCATGGTTGTTCTCGGTGCAACAGCTGAGATATCCATTGGTCGTCTTTTCATGGGAGGGATAATACCCGGAATTATGATGGCAGTTGCTTTGATGGTGTATATAGCAGTAAGAGCCCATACAACGGATGAAGGCAGATCGTGGCCTGTCACAAAAGTTCCTGTTAGGGAAATACCTAAAATAACGCTTAAAGCTCTTTTACCAATGCTGACCCCGGTAATTATTATCGGCGGGATAAGCTTTGGTGTGGTTACCCCCACAGAAGCTGCAGTAATAGCAATTGACTATGCCATCATTCTTGGACTATTTTATAAAGAGCTAAGTTGGAAGGTTCTCTGGGAAACTCTTTCTGATACAGTAACTACCACAGGAACCTTTATGTTTATAATAGCAATCGCAGGCTTCTTTACATGGATCGTTACAAAAGAGGGGCTGCCTACAATGATATCGCAATTCCTTACTCCCATTGTAGGATCCAGCCAATTAGTAGGCATGCTGGTATTGGCTGCATTCTTTCTTGTCATTGGATGTTTCCTTGATACCTCAGCTGCAATTCTTCTTGTAACACCTACCCTCATGCCGATCATCAGTTCACTCGGTATTGATCCGGTACATTTCGGTATTGTTATGACAGTTGCTTTAATTATAGGAATCATTACTCCTCCTTTTGGTATTTGCCTGTTTGTAATGGCCGATGTCGCAGATATTTCAGTTTCGAGAGTAACTAAGGAAAGTATTAGATACCTTCCTGCCATGTTTATAACTCTTTTACTGATAATTATTTTCCCAGATTTGGTGCTTTGGCTGCCCAATTTGATGTTTAAATAGAATTGCGTTATTTTACAAAGGGGAATGGATCAATTGATCCATTCCCCTTTATCGCCTTCAAGAATACATAAAATCTCAATATAATCTTAATGCAATAACGTGATGAACCGCATCAGGTTATCCATGGTCAATGACAGATCGCTTTTGGAACGAAGCTTTGCTTCCTTAAATGGTACGGCAACACGGTTGATGCTAAAAATAGCGCTGACACCTTCTTGATAAGCAGCCTCGGTATTATCGCCGATATCACCCACAATTGCGATAAGTGGAATCCCGGTTTTCTTTGTGCGTCTGGCCACGCCGATGACAACCTTTCCGCGCAATGATTGCGAATCGATTTTTCCTTCGCCAGTAAACACGATATCTGCACCATCCAGAAGAGAATCGAATTGCACGGTATCCAGCACGGTTTCGATACCCATTTGCAGTCTACTGCCCAGAAAAGCCGTCATGCCCGCACCCATCCCGCCTGCAGCACCGGCACCGGCCAGATCGATGACATCCTTACCCAAGTCTCTTTTTATCACTTCTGCCATATGCGCAAGATTGGCATCAAGGCGTTTCACCATAGCCTCGTCGGCTCCCTTCTGAGGTCCAAAAACGGCAGCGGCTCCTTGTGGGCCGCAGAGCGGATTATCAATATCACACATGGTGATAATCTCAACTCCGTTCAGTATAGGGTTCAAGCTGCTGCCATCAATAGAAGATATATCACACAAGGTTCCCCCGGTTGGTATAAACGCTTCTCCTGCTGCATTAATAAAACGTATTCCCAGTGCTGCTGCAGCTCCTGCACCACCGTCATTTGTAGCACTTCCGCCAAGACCAATAATCATTTTTCTACAGCCTGCTTTTGCGGCCTGTTCAATCAGTTGTCCAACTCCATATGTGGTAGTCTTTTCCGGGTTGAGATCATCACCAACCAGAGGCAGGCCTGCTGCGGCCGCCATTTCAATAACTGCCGTGTTGTCCGGCAGAATCCCATAGAAACTTTGAATATCATTAAAATAAGGCCCTTTTACAGTAGTTGTGATCTTTTTACCGCCAACTGCAGTCAAAAATGAATCAACACTTCCTTCTCCTCCATCTGCCACAGGTATGCTGATAATGTGGGCATCGGGATAGTAAGCGCGTATGGCATTTCCCATGATAGAGCATATTTCTTCCGAGGACATAGTGCCTTTGAATGAATCAGGAATTAGTAATATTTTTCTCATAAGAACCTCCAAGATGACGATGTTGTGTAATTCTCATTATATCACAAATCCTGATTCCTTTAATTAAGTTTTTGTCTCTGTACAAACCGTCTCTATACTAAATAACATTCCAGAAAACAATCATCTCACTATATTCTTTCAAAAATCCAGATGGAAGTACCAATTACTTGAGGATTGCCCCGGCAGTCAATGCATTCTCTATCTGCTCATTTCCGAGCAGATACACGATA
>JAEZNF010000473.1 GCA_023441845.1 Bacillota bacterium
CTCATAATGGAGCTTATAAGAAATATAGCCCATGAACATGGCGGTTATTCGGTTTTTACAGGGGTTGGAGAAAGATCAAGGGAAGGAAACGACCTCTGGCATGATATGAAGGATTCAGGAGTTATAGAAAAAACTGCAATGGTGTTCGGGCAGATGAATGAGCCACCCGGATCAAGAATGAGGGTTGGACTTTCAGGACTTACAATGGCTGAATACTTCAGAGACGAATTGGGACAGGACGTTTTATTGTTTGTAGATAACATATTCAGGTTTATTCAAGCGGGTTCGGAAGTTTCGGCACTTTTGGGAAGGGTTCCGTCAGCGGTTGGATACCAGCCTACGCTGGCAACTGACGTTGGTGAGCTGCAGGAGAGAATTACATCTACCAAAAAGGGTTCAATAACATCCGTTCAGGCCGTTTACGTGCCGGCGGACGACTTGACCGACCCTGCACCTGCAACAACATTTGCCCATCTTGATGCAACAACGGTTTTGTCAAGGCAAATAGTTGAGAAGGGCATATACCCTGCTGTTGACCCATTGGATTCCACTTCGAGGGTTCTTGACCCCAGAATAGTAGGAGAAGAACACTATGCTGTTGCACGTAGAGTGCAGGAGATTCTGCAAAGGTATAAAGAGCTTCAGGATATAATCGCCATTCTCGGTATGGACGAATTGTCGGAAGATGACAAGCTGGTAGTTTACAGGGCAAGGAAGATTGAAAGATACCTGTCACAGCCGTTCTTTGTTGCAGAGAATTTTACAGGCTATAAGGGTAAATATGTTCCTATAAAGGAGACTATAAGAGGATTTAAAGAGATTGCCGACGGTAAAATGGACGATATTCCGGAGTCTGCTTTCTATATGAAGGGAACAATTGATGAAGTTTATGAAGAAGCAAAGAATATGTAGGGGGTATGATTATGGCATCTACATTTCTTCTTGAGGTAGTTACGCCTGATAGGAAGTTTTTTACGGAAGAAGTTCAAATGGTAATAATTAAGACTCCTGATGGCGAAATGGGAATTCTTAAGGATCACACACCAATGGTAGTGGCTGTAGCTATTGGGCCTATAAGAATTCAAAAAGACGGTGAATGGCTGGAAGCGGTTATAAGTGAAGGCTTTATGGAAATAAAACAGGATAAGACGGTTATTCTTGTGGATACGGCAGAGTGGCCGAATGAGATAGACATAAACAGAGCCAGGGCAGCAAAGGAAAGAGCAGAGGAACGGCTGCAAAGGCAGTTGTCCCAGGTGGAATATACAAGATCCAGGGCTGCGCTGGCAAAAGCGATGGCAAGATTAAAGGTATCAAAGAGTATAAAGTAATTGTGCAAGGCTATTTTCTTTAAACGAAGGTAGCCTTTTAATATTAAAACATCATTTTTATGCTGCTAACGATAAATAACTTTGAACCTTAAAATAATTAAGTAGCGTAAAACAGAGATGCCTTAACGCTTTTCGACTACTTAAAAAATTCAATTATAAAGTTGTTTATCTATATGGCAGGGGGTGGTGAAATGAGAAATATAGCAAGGTTTAAAATCATAAAGCCGTTACTTTTATTGCCAATCGGTGTTGTGATTTTTTATCTGTCTTCTTTTGTGCCTGACACAGTAGAAAAAATATACTCACAGGGTATTTACAGAATTATAGGGCAGGGACTTAGCATTGTCACAGGCGTATTACCGTTTTCAGCGGCAGAGCTTGTTATTGTCGTTATTTCAGGCTACGTAATTTACAGACTGTTTTTGGTTGTGTATTCGTTCATTAAAAAAGGCAGGTCCGGAAAGCAGTCATTACTGACCTTTATAAGGGACCTTGTTATAGTTGTCAGTGTGATATATTTTGCATTTGTGCTGCTGTGGGGCCTGAACTACCAGAGAAATCCTTTTCCCCAAATAGCTTCCTATAATACAGGCTCTGTCACGGTTGAAGAATTGGCCGATGTCTGTGAAGATTTGATTAAGCGTTCAAATGAATTGAGGGATAAGGTCAATGAAGACGGATATGGGGTAATGAAATTAAGCGGTACGCGTTCTGTGGCCTTGAAGAATGCCGGCGAAGGATACAATGAAATAGCAAAAAAATATCCTCAGTTAGGCGGAAAATACGGAAGAGCAAAGCGGGTATTATCATCGAGAGCTTTATCCTTTCTGGGACTGGGAGGCTTTTATTTCCCTTATACAGGCGAAGCAAATGTAAATATGGATATGCCGGATACCTCGATTCCATTTACTATCTGCCACGAGATGGCACATCAAAGGGGATTTGCCAGGGAAGACGAGGCCAATTTCATTGGCTTTCTTACATGCATTTCCAACCCTGATACGGAATTTAAGTATTCAGGTTATCTTAATGCGCTTGTATATGCGATGAATGCGCTGTATGAGCATGATAAGGGAAGGTTCTCCGAATTGAGAAAGATGTACGGCAAAGGACTGATACGTGATTTTAACGCCAGAAAGGTTTACTGGCAGAGTTACGAAGGTACTCTTGACCGGGTATCTTCAAGTGTAAATAATGTATATTTAAAAGCAAATATGCAGGAGGAAGGGGTATTAAGCTATGGTAGGATGGTGGATCTGTTAATATATAAATACCGGACAGAAAAATCAGAAAAAAATAAATAAAAAAAATAAAATAATGAATAAATGCATCAAATTAGGGGAAAATATATACGCTAAAAAATATACAAATTTTTTATGAGAAAATCTTTTAATATTACTTGTATAATTATTGATATTATAATAAGATTCTATAATAAAGAAATAAATTTCACTTGTCTTTAGTAATATCAAATAACAAACTACATAAAAAGGTGGTATGATTGATGAACGTAACTGTAGATATGGATAAGGTTTATGAAATTATTAATGC
>JAEZNF010000506.1 GCA_023441845.1 Bacillota bacterium
GGATCGGAGATGTCGAAGCCGCCAGTACCCCAGATATACTATGCAGGCTCACCGACCAATACACCAACACCAACATATAGACCAACAAGTACGCCGACAAATACACCGACAAATACTACGGTAAGTTTTCCGGAAGACATTAATGGAGATATGGTTATTAATATGGCAGATGTTATATTATTGGCAGCACATTTTAATACGGTTTCCACTGATAGCAATTATGACAAAAAGTGTGATTTGAATAATGATGGTGCAATAAGTATGGCTGATGTGATCATTTTAGCAAAAAAATTCAATACTAAATGTGTAACTTCGCCTACACCAGCCGGACCTGTTATATATCAAGCTGAAGATGCAAAAATTTCTCTTGGAATTCTGGAAACTTTAAATTCTGGATTTACAGGTAGTGGCTACGTAAACTACGATAATGTTTACGGAAGTTATGTTGAGTGGAATATAAATGTGCCGGCAGCCGGAACATATTCTTTGACTTTCAGGTATTCAAATGGAACTACAGTTAACAGACCTATGGAAATAATTGCAAATAACAATATAGTGTCGGGCAGTCTGGATTTCAACCCCACCAACGACTGGATAACATGGAATACTTCAGTTATTAACATTGGACTTAATGCCGGAAATAATGTGGTAAGAGCAACAGCAATAACTGAAAATGGTGGTCCCAATGTGGATTATCTTGAAGTAAAATAAAGTAATAAAGTAATATAAAGTGGTGTGTTGTACATATAAGGGATGTTACAAACCAATATATTTGGTATGTAACATCCCTTTATATTATATACATGAAATATCTATTCATCTTGTTTTTTAGCAGTTATTTTTATTTGACTCATAAAAGTTCAATAACCCTCCGAAAGTGTACTTTATCCCAGATAACGGGCACAGGATAAGTTGGGTTAGCTTCTTTCATAGCTCGTGCTATTATTTCAGGGATATCTTCTTTCTTAACAACGTTCAACTTTTTTGGAATACCTATTTGATGATTCATCTGTTTAATCGCTTCTATAAATTTTCGGGTTTTTTCACGGGACGTTTTTCCACGAATATCTATAGCATCGGCTAATTCAGCCAATTTATCATGAATATCTTTTTCATATGCCTCCAATACTACTGGTATAATTACAGCATCTGCAATGCCATGTGGCACCCTGTACAAGCCATCAATTCCATGTGCAATAGCATGGACATATCCTACATATGCCTCGTATTTTAAGGGGGATGACAAATCGGTAATAGTCACATATATTGTTCTTTTGCTTTTTTGAGAATGTTTTGGATAATTACCATTTCAGTAATTAATGCATGCATACTGCATTATGTTAATAGTCTACTATAATCATAACAGTAATTGGTAAATGTATTTACAATATAAATTTTTCATCAATCCAATAATTTGTATTACTATATAGAAAGTTGTATAATTAGTGTAATAATTTATTGAATTGGGAACTACAGAGGAAGTACATTTGTAAAATCTATAATTAAAGTAAAGAATGAGATTTTACAAAGTACTGGTAGCATAGAGTTTGCTACTGCTTTAACACAGAAGACATTTACATAAAGTGAGTAGCTTTTCACTTCTGCAAATGCACTTAAGGATTCAGCAAAGAAAATGAATGAGGCGGTAAAAAGAATTTATTATTAAATGACTGGAGGAAATGCAGATGAGTAAAGAGATTAATTATGAACAATTTGTAGATTCAAAGGAGCCATTAAGTTCTTTACAGGAGAAGGACTGGACGTTTTACGGGTACTGCAGCGAAACATATACATATCTTAAGGATATAATTGATCCCAACAGACAGGATTATTTTGACATTCCATATGGTGAGGATCCGATGCAGAAACTTGATATACATCATCTGAAAAGCGAGAACAAAAAGCTTAGACCTGTAATTTTCTTTATTCATGGTGGTGGTTGGACTAGTGAAGACAAAAGTAATACAAGATTCTATGCGCAAGAATGGATAAAAAATGGATATACGGTTGTATCAACCAATTACAGATTAGCTCCTGACGCTAACCATCCAAGCCAGATAGAAGATTGTTCAATGGCTTTTAAGTGGGTGATTGATAATATTAAGGATTATGGTGGTGACCCGGATAACATAGCTGTCATTGGTCATTCGGCAGGTGCACATTTAGCCGGTCTTCTTGTGATAAGCGAAAAGTGGCATAAGAAATATAATATTGACATAAAAAAAGTTAAATGCTGGATTCCTGTGAGTGGCGTATTTGATTTTAATTTGCAGGAAAATTATATTCCTGAAATTTTAAATGTTTCAATACTTGCCATGCTTGGTAATAGTGATAAAAATGATTGTTCGCCTATTTTACATGTTACAGGGAATGAACCTCCTTGCTTGATATTGCATGGAGGAGATGATTGGCTTGTTCCGCGTTCAAACTCAATTAACCTGCATGCCAGGTTAATTGAAAAAGGTGCTAAAGGCGTTGAATTGGAGATTGTCCCGGGATATTGGCACGTCAATATGATGCTTGGATATGATAAGGAAGGGCATAAGCCTGCTGAAATTATCAATTCATATCTTAAAAGAATGTTACCTGCTTCTTAATTTAATAAGATTATTATTAAAAAGTAGATGACTTATTTAACAAAGAAAAAGGATAGGGCACATTAATGTCCCATCCTTTTTCCTTTAGAGTGGTTGCGCACTCTCTTAGCCTTTAAATAGCTGTTATTCTAAAACCATGTCATTGTATTTTGCCCATTCCTGTGCCGAACCATCATAGAATTTGACATGCTTATATCCAAGAACCTGCGTAAGCGCAAACCACCATGAACTTGCATATCCTCCGACACCGCAATATATGATAATTCTATCGTTCTTACCTGCTACAGCGGAAGCCAATTTTTTGAGTTCATCAATACTCTTGTATGTTCCGTCTGTATTCCATAGCAATGGTGCCGGTAAAGATTTTGCTGTTGATATATGTCCTGCTTTGGATGAATATGGTTCTATAATTTCTCCCGAGTATACATTTGCATCTCTGGCATCAATAATAACCGATTTGCCGATATTTTTCTCAACATAATCTGTAGATACAAAAATATCCTTTTTAATTTTGGAAGTAAACACTTTTGCTGTGATTTCAGGAACTTCTGTAGTCATTGATTTGCCCGCTGAAAGCCACTTGTCATAACCGCCGTTTAAAATGCCGACATTTTTAATACCTGCATATATTAGAGTATCGGCTACTCTAGTACCGGCAGCCAGAGCATATGGATCAGATGCTGCGGCAACTATAACAGC
>JAEZNF010000522.1 GCA_023441845.1 Bacillota bacterium
CGTATATCCTCCAGCCGGGAAGAGATACTAAATTCTGATGCCGTTGTTTTGCCCGGGGTCGGGGCTTTTGCAAATGCAATGGAAAGCCTGGAAAAAGCGGGTATGACAGATGTGGTCGCAAATTTTATAGAAACAGGCAAGCCGTTTCTGGGTATTTGCCTTGGAATGCAGATGCTTTTTGACTACAGTGAAGAGGGCGGAGAAAGGGTTCCGGGTCTGGGAATCTTTAAGGGGGCTATAAAACAGCTGCCCCCCGACATGAACCTTAAGGTTCCGCATATGGGATGGAATTCCCTGGACTACAGGGAAGACAGCCCGCTTCTTAAGAATCTGCCCGAAAGTCCTTATGTCTACTTTGTTCATTCATATTATCTTGAAGCCGAGTGTAAGGACATAGTTATTGCAACAGCCCGGTACGGCTTGAAATTTGATGCTGCGATAGGGAAGGGGAATGTGTTTGCAACACAGTTCCACCCTGAAAAAAGCGGAGAGATTGGTTTGACTATTTTAAAAAACTTTAAGAATTTAATATAGGAGGAATATATAATGGTCATATATCCGGCTATTGATGTGAAAGACGGAAGATGTGTCAGATTGGTTCAGGGAAAGTTCAATGATGTGACGGTTTATTCCGATGATCCTGTTGAGATGGCTTTCAAGTGGGAAAAACTCGGTGCAGAGTATTTGCATGTTGTCGACCTGGATGGTGCAAGGACAGGTGAACCACAGAATACTGCAATTATAAGCGAAATAGCTGTCAATCTTGGTATTCCCGTACAGCTCGGCGGAGGCATTAGGTCTATCGAAATGATCGAAATCCTTCTATGTAAAGGCATACAGCGCGTAATTCTGGGTACATCTGCTGTGCAGGATCCCGAACTGGTTAAAAAGGCTGTTAAAACATTTGAGAACGGTGTCGTTATAGGCATTGACGCAAAAGACGGATTTGTTGCAATAGAGGGATGGGCTAAAACAAGTAACTTCACCGCAACGGGCTTTGCTAAAAAGATGGAGGACCTTGGTGCAAAAACAATAATTTATACCGATATATCCACCGACGGAATGCTTACCGGACCAAATTTAAAGGCAATGGAAGAAATGGTCAAGGCTGTTAATGTTGATGTTATAGCTTCCGGTGGGGTTAGTAATATTAATGACATAAAGAATTTGAAAGATATCGGGGTATCCGGGGCAATTATAGGGAAAGCCCTGTATACAGGTGATATAGATTTGAAACAGGCAATAGAAATTGCCAGATAAAGCAGGGGGCGGCAGAAATGTTGACAAAAAGGGTTATACCCTGTCTGGATGTACATGCAGGAAGAGTTGTAAAAGGTGTGAATTTCGTAAACATCAGGGATGCGGGTGACCCTGTTGAGGTTGCGGCAATATACGACAAGGCGGGTGCCGATGAATTGACCTTTCTGGATATAACGGCCTCAAGCGATGCGAGAAGCATAATGCTTGATGTAGTGAGAAGGGTTGCCGAGCAGGTGTTTATTCCATTCACGGTAGGTGGAGGAATACGGAAGGTGGAGGATTTCAGGGAAATCTTAAAAGCCGGTGCCGATAAGATTTCAGTTAATTCGGCTGCTCTTAAAAGGCCGGAGCTTATTTCCGAAGCCGCATGGCGTTTCGGAAGCCAGTGTGTCGTTGTTGCAATTGATGCAAAGAGGAAACAGAACAAATCGGGCTGGGATGTTTATTTAAACGGCGGCCGGGTAAACACCGGCAGGGATGCGGTTGAATGGGCGGTAGAAGCTGAGAAGCTTGGCGCCGGTGAAATACTTTTGACAAGCATGGACTGTGACGGTACCAAGAACGGCTATGACATCGAGCTTACAAGAAGTATCGCCGAAAGCGTAAAAATACCGGTTATAGCTTCGGGCGGTGCCGGGACAATGGAGCATTTCCGTGAAGCATTGACAGAAGGTAAGGCTGATGCTGTTCTTGCTGCGTCGCTGTTCCATTTCAGGGAGATGGAAATAAGGGATTTAAAAAAGTACCTTATTGAAAAAGGTATTGAGATGAGATTGTAGTAATTAAATAAATATCAAGGGGTTATAGTTATGGAAAACTTGTCAGTTGAATTAAAATTCGACAGCAATGGCCTGTTGCCTGTTGTCGTACAGGATTACAAATCAAATGAGGTTTTGATGCTTGCTTATATGAATAAGGAAGCTTATGAAAAATCGTTGGAGACCAACATGGTTCATTACTGGAGCAGAAGCCGTAACAAATTATGGCTTAAAGGCGAAACCTCAGGGCACTACCAAAAAATTAAGTCCATAAACGTTGATTGTGACAATGATGCGCTGCTCATTAAAGTTGAACAGGTAGAAGCTGCCTGCCATACAGGTCATTACTCTTGCTTCTACAGGGAGCTTAAGGATGGCGATGCAAAAGAGACATCGGAGGCTGTTTTTGATGCTGAAAAGGTTTATGGCGATAAAGCGAAAATTTTGCAGGAAGTATATAATGTAATATTGGACAGGAGAGCAAATCCCAAAGAGGGTTCGTATACAAACTACCTTTTTGACAAGGGCATCGACAAGATACTTAAAAAGGTTGGAGAAGAGGCTGCTGAAGTTATAATTGCTGCAAAAAACAAATCAAAGGATGAAATAAGGTATGAAATTGCCGATCTTTTCTATCACCTGTTTGTGCTCATGGTTGAAAGGGATGTAACACTTGACGATATATACGGTGAGCTGCAAGGGAGAAGATAGTTTTTTTTAAGACACGATTTTCATTCGGAGGTGCGCGAAATGGAATGTTCGAAGGACAGGAATAAGGCAAATTGTACCTGTACATACACATCATGCAGCAGAAAGGGAGAATGCTGCGCCTGCGTAGAATATCACAGGAAGCGAAACGAACTTCCCGGGTGCTTCTTCACGCCGGAGGCAGAGAAAACTTATGACAGAAGTTATAGTAATTTCATAAAGAGTGTTAAGAGATAATATTATTGTA
Organism: Bacillota bacterium; assembly: GCA_023441845.1. Classification (GTDB taxonomy): domain Bacteria; phylum Bacillota; class Clostridia; order Acetivibrionales; family DSM-2933; genus JAEZNF01. The sequence goes on from JAEZNF010000522.1 coordinate 2,974, forward strand.
TTGTCTCTTTTTTATATTCAAGTATTAACTATCGCAAAGCTGCAAGCTTCGAAGTATGAAAATCGTTGCTGAAACTACTGAACTTTTATCTCAAAAAGAGTCTTATAACGCTTACGCTATAAGACTCTCAGAATAAAAGTTTGCTAAAAAACAAACTTTTGAGAAGAATAGAATATGAGTCATAAGTCCTTAGGAAGGAGGGAAATGCCCTGGATATATATAAATTGAAGCAGCTTCTAAAGCAGGAGGAGGGCCCCAAGCTGGATTATAAAGCCAGTCTTCACCTTAATACGGAGAGTGAGAAGAAGGAGTTTGCCAAGGATATAATTGCTATTGCAAACTCACGCGGGGGCAGGGGTTATATTATTTTCGGAATTGAGGACAAGACAAAAAGTATACTTGGAGTTGAGCCTTCAGATTTTATTGAAGAACAGATCCAGCAGGTAGTATATAACAGATGCGATCCCCCTATTCCCATTTCTCTTGATTTTGTTGAATTGGGAGGCAAAAATATAGCTGTTGTAACAATATACAGAAGCAGCCACCAGCCGCACCAGATGCTGAACAACGGAGCGTTTTATATAAGAAGAGGCTCTACCACAGATGTTGCACGAAGGAGTGAGATAGCAAACCTTTTGCAGGAAAACGGCCTTATGACATATGAAACGGTTGTGCTGCGCCGTGCCTCTTCAAAAGAACTGGAAATGGACCGTATTAACCAGTATTTCAAGAACATGAATGTTATAAGCGAGAATCCCAGTGAGGTGCTTTTAGAAGCCATGGGAATTGTGGGACAAAAGGCTGACAGCGGCAGCTACCATCCTACAATCGGCGGTATGCTGCTATTCGGTAAAAATCCGGAAATTCATCTTCCGCATGTTTATGTTAAGGTTATATGTGATGGAAACGAAGTGCGGTGCTTTCATGGAAATATATTAAGCATGCTTGACAGCGTTTCCGGGTACTTTGGAGAAGTGATAAAAGATGATGACTACCCTATGGACGCGCTTGAGGAAGCTCTGGCAAACGCCCTTGTCCACAGGGATTACCTTGATCTGTCCAGGGGAATAACCGTTGCAATAACAGATAAAAATATCGAAATAAGCAATCCCGGAGCACTTATTGCCAACAACAGCATATACAAATTCATTAAGGAGAACAACCCCGACAGGCGAAATTCATGGCTTTACCAGAGGCTTCTAACCCTTGATACAAAAAAGAGGTTTATGAAATCCGGTATCGGGATGAGCAGAATAAAAAAGGCTTTTGCTGAAATCGGTGAGGTAAAGTTCCTGAATATTGGAGCGCAGAACCTGTTTAAGGTTATACTGCCGAGAAAAAAGCCGAAAAGCTTCGGCAAAACCTGTTAAAACTAAAGGATCATTATGTAAAATTAGCTTGCCGGTAAAAAAGTGAAGTTTCTAAAAAGATAGTTTCAAGTTCCATTTTGGTTCCAAGGCCTATGGTAATAAGGCAATACAAACATACTTAATATTCCTGAAAATTGCCTTTTATTTAGAAAATATTTGATATTCGAAGAAAACGAGAGAATTCTCAATATATGTTAAAATAAGATGCGATAATTCCAGGATTTCTGATTTTTTTAGCCTTACACATATTTGATAAAAAATTGGATAATATATTATATTATAATTAGCACTCAGCTAAGGTGAGTGCTAATAAATAAAAATCGGTAAGGAGGTTAAACCTTATGAGAATAAAACCATTAGGTGACAGAGTAGTAATAAAGATGTTGGAGAGCGAAGAAACAACGAAGAGCGGTATAGTATTACCGGGATCTGCAAAAGAAAAACCTCAAGTAGCTGAAGTTGTGGCTGTTGGTCCGGGAGCTGTTGTTGACGGAAAAGAAGTCAAAATGGAAGTTAAGGTTGGAGATAAAGTACTTATGAGCAAATATGCCGGAACAGAAGTTAAATTCGACGGCGAGGAATATACTATTTTGAAACAGTCCGATATATTGGCGGTTGTTGAATAATAAAATTCGATTACATTGAAGAATTTCATAAAGGAGGCTAAAAACATGGCAAAGGATATTAAATTCGGCGAAGAAGCCAGACGCGCGCTCGAAAGCGGTGTAAACCAGTTGGCTGATACAGTTAAGGTTACACTTGGACCAAAAGGAAGAAATGTTGTACTTGATAAGAAATTCGGCGCACCTTTAATCACAAATGACGGTGTTACTATAGCAAAAGAAATAGAGCTTGAAGACAAGTTTGAAAACATGGGTGCTCAGCTTGTTAAGGAAGTTGCTACAAAGACAAATGATGTAGCCGGTGACGGTACAACTACAGCAACTTTACTTGCACAGGCAATAATAAGAGAAGGTTTGAAGAACGTTGCAGCAGGTGCAAACCCCATGATAATCAAAAGGGGTATAGCAAAAGCTGTTGAAGCTGCTGTTGAAGGAATCAAGGAAAACAGCCAGAAGATCAAAGGTAAGGAAGATATCGCAAGGGTTGCTTCCATATCTGCAAATGACGATGACATTGGAAGCCTTATAGCTGATGCTATGGAAAAGGTTACTAATGACGGTGTTATCACAGTTGAAGAATCCAAGACAATGGGAACAAACCTTGAAGTTGTTGAAGGTATGCAGTTTGACAGAGGTTATGTATCAGCATACATGATTACCGATACAGATAAAATGGAAGCTGTTCTTGATGATCCGTATATATTGATCACAGACAAGAAGATCAGCAACATACAGGACATATTGCCGCTTTTGGAACAGATCGTTCAGCAGGGCAAGAAACTTGTTATAATAGCTGAAGATGTTGAAGGTGAAGCTCTTGCAACTCTGGTTGTAAACAAATTGAGAGGCACATTCACTTGCGTAGCTGTTAAAGCTCCCGGCTTCGGTGACAGAAGAAAAGCTATGCTCCAGGATATAGCAATATTGACAGGCGGAGAAGTTATAACAGAAGAACTCGGGTTGGATATAAAGGAAACCAAGATTACTCAACTCGGTAGAGCAAGGCAGATTAAGATTCAAAAAGAAAACACAATTATTGTTGACGGTGCAGGCAGCGCTGATGAAATCAAGAAGAGAATAGCTTCAATCAAATCTCAGATTGAAGAAACTACTTCCGATTTCGACAAAGAAAAATTACAGGAAAGATTGGCTAAATTGTCAGGCGGAGTAGCAGTTATTCAGGTTGGTGCTGCAACTGAGACTGAAATGAAAGAAAAGAAATTGAGAATTGATGATGCTCTTGCTGCAACAAAAGCTGCTGTTGAAGAAGGAATCGTAGCTGGCGGCGGTACTGCATTTGTAAATGTTATACCTAAGGTTGCAAAACTTTTGGAAAGCACTTCCGGCGATGAAAAGACCGGTGTTCAGATAATAGTAAGGGCTCTTGAAGAACCGATCAGACAAATCGCTGTTAATGCAGGTTTGGAAGGTTCCGTTATAGTTGACAAGGTTAAGAACAGCCCGGTAGGCGTAGGATTCGATGCTTTGGCTGAAAAATATGTTAACATGATCGATGCAGGTATTGTTGACCCTGCAAAGGTTACAAGATCTGCTCTCCAAAATGCTGCATCAGTATCTTCAATGGTACTTACAACTGAAAGTGTTGTTGCAGACAAACCTGAAAAAGAAGCTCCAATGCCAGGCGGCGGAATGCCGGGTGGAATGGGCGGAATGGGCGGAATGTACTAATCGGTAATTTAAACCCGGTTTAGCATTGATTTTCGGGCCATTAACGAAATATAAAAATAAATACTTTATATATTAAAGAAAGGTCTGTGATTCTTATCATGGGCCTTTTTCGCGTCAGTAGTGGCCTTTTATCCGAAGGTAAATCCGGCTTTAATATATTTATTATAAATAATTCCAACCTGACATACTGTTGTCATATTAGGTTTTATATAATCAACATATAAAACTAACCGAAAAGGAGAAACAAGCTTATGGAAAAGTATTGTCAAAGCTGTGGGATGCCGATTAATGAGGAAAATTTATTTGCAACGGAAAAGGACGGCAGCAGGAACGAGGATTACTGCGTATACTGCTATAAGGAAGGAAGCTTTACATCGCCCGATGTCACCATGCAGCAGATGATAGATATATGCGTGCCCCATAT
>JAEZNF010000529.1 GCA_023441845.1 Bacillota bacterium
GTATGGGAATATAATTCAGCGTTTTGAAGAAATTCCAAATGAATCTGGTATTCAAAATTGGGTGACAGAGAATTTGGTGCCTGATATGAATCTTGGATATAAGGTGAAAAGTTCACTAACACCACCAACACCAGATATAATAAAGGGTTTTTGTGTAGAAGAAATAGCCGCTAATGGAAATTTTTATGAAATGGATAAAGGCGAAAGTGGAAGTGGTGCTTATAAAGTAAAAAATATAGACAAAGCTGATAAAGACTATATAAGTAATTCATATATTAATTATATAGAGGGGATGGATGAGGAAAGCTGGAAAGGTTATTGGACAATAGGTGATCTTGATGGAAGTAATGAATATAATATCTTAGATGTTAGTGTTTCGTTTGAGGCATATTGTCGAAAAGTGCGAAGCGCGTTAACAGATATTAAGCCAAATCTTCTTAAAGCTACTCAAGGATTTGTGGAAACTAAATATAACTGGGATGGAGATAAAATAGAACATAGTCTTGTTCAATACTCTGATCCTTTTACTCCTAGCCAACCGTTCTTTTCATATATTGATGGAAAGCTTAGAGATTTAACAACTCAAAGTATTGATACAGTAATTAAACCTGATGCTACTCAAGCTACAGAAAATGTTGATACAAATGAAGATGAATATATCATTAATACATCTTCTACTCAGCTTTTGAATAGTGATGAATATTATCTAATATACAACGACGATCCAAATCTTCCATTAGTAATAAAAAATGTGGTGAACGGTATAATATTCACTCGCGGTAAAGTCATTTTGGAACCTGGAGCGGTGTTAAACGGTTTTATTATTGCATCAGGAAAAGGTTATGTTGAATCGGACACGGATGATCCCAGCGATTATGTTGGAGGCTATGCGGCTCAAAGTAACTATCATTTGCCGAGAATAAGAGAAAGTAAAAAGAATTTAGCTAATCTGGATAATGGTGTATATGCAGCTGTTGAGTTCAGAGGTGATAGTGGAGAAGCAAGGATTAATTATGGAGATCAAGAAAATGCATTTTCAAAGTTAGTGGAAAAGTTTACTAATACAAGTGTAAAAAACGTATTAAATAGTCTTTTCAAATAAAAATATAGAGGTGGAACTCATGACGAAGAGAAGGATCAATTATTTGTTAGTGTGTGGAGTAACTTTAGTTTTTGTATTTTGTTCAGGCTGTAGCACTATTGATTCATTGTTCGGCAAGAAAGCTGAAGAAAGTGCTGTAAAGGAAAGTGAAACATTAGGTGCGAACGAAGTAGTTTCCAAGGCTGAAAACGAAAATATTAAGAAAGTAATTGTTGATTATTATAAAAATCTATATAAGGAGTCAATCGAAAAATATAATTCAACAAGTGTTATACCTGATAATATAAAAGATATGATAGCCGGAAGGACAAAGACTGAGGGTGCCGATAATCCTGAAATAGGTATACACCTCCCAAGGTATGTCGAACTAAACGGCCTCACTGCCATAAGTTACGAGATTACTCCGGATATTAACAAGGATGGAATAGAGGCTACCTATATATCAAAAAACAGTGGGACATATTTGTATTACGTTAAAATATCTCTAAAAGCAAAGACATTGCCATTTGATATATTTAATCAATATTTTAAGCAAAATGCCACTACAAAAATATATGAGAAAAGTCAAGCTGCAATAGATGAAAAACTTACTGATTCTATAAGAATGATTGCAAAATATGACGTTGAATTAGTTAAGGAAAATGGGCAATATAAGATCTTAAGGGCAATGGAAGCATGCGTAAGACCTGGAGCTGCAAATAGAGTGATGCTGGTTAATAATGATTCGTACCAGAGACTGCCGTTTATAAATGTTGAAAAGGACAGTAATGGAAAAAGTTATATAAATAGTGAAGACGGAAAGAAATTTGATGCTGAGAGAGCTGTTATTGAAGAATGGTTTAATAATTTAAAGAATCTTGATAATGAAAGAATGAATTTATTCAGGGCTAAATGGAATAAAGGACAAACTGATTTTGCGGATTTCTTGACAAAAGTTTTAAAAGTTAATGCCGGTAAAAATGGGAAAGAGTTAATTGAAATCGCTGCTGATTACGATACCAAGTTTCCATATGAGTCCTTCCCTCTACAGGCAGGCATGAGCAAAATAGATAAGTATTCGAGTTTTAGCGTTATACCACACCCAGCATATACAAAAAATCAAAAGAAGTATATAGTTACTTTTGATGCCACATTGGAAAAATTGAACGGTGTAATCGGACAAAAATGCAAGTTCAAATACGATTATTTTGTCACTTTGACAACTCAGCCTGATAACATAAAAATAAGCAGTATGGAGTTAAACAACTGCTCATTTGTACAACTTGTAGAAAACAAGCCTAAAACTGAAGAAGACGCAAAAAATGCCGATTCAAAGGAATAGCTAATTGAATAATTAAATTACTCATACTTCGCAGTTTAAAAATTAATTCTGAACCTTGAAAAATCAATATAGTGACCATAAAGTTTATGTCAAAATTGACACTTTAGGAAGCATTTTTTCCTTAAAGT
>JAEZNF010000541.1 GCA_023441845.1 Bacillota bacterium
GTATTGCCTAAGAGCGGTTTAAGCGCACTTACTCCCTTCTTCATGGTAAGGGCTGAGGCCAGCATTTCAGGGACAAAAATCTCATCCTTCTGGAACTTTTCGCCTATATCACTCATTACACCTATCATGGTGTTCAGAATATCGACTGCGGCAATACCCTCGTCAATGGTCTCCTGGACTATGCTCTCTATTTTCTTGAGCCTTCCTGTAGCAACAGTGGCTTTGACTGTTTCAAGTGACATTTTTATTCTCCTCTCTAATATATGAAATAAACTTATTTAAAATAAATCTTGCTCAGTTCGTCTATTGCTGCCGATGCAGCTTCATATGCGCCGGGATAGATGCTTCCAATGCCGCCCTGTGTGAATCCCGGAATGAGGTATTTGGTTCCGCAAGATTCTATAAGGTCAACAAGGGCTGCACGTATTTTTTCAGCCGACCAGTCAGCGGTGTCAAATTTCCCGTTATCAAGACCTCCATGGATGGAGAGCTGTCCGCCATACTTCTTGAGGAGCTCCGGTATGTTATTTTCGGATACTGCACCCTGGAAGATGTCTACACCCATTTCTATCATGCCGGGAACGAGGTTTGCGGCATAGGAATCGCTGTGATGGACTATGAGCTGTACACCGTTTTCTTTCCAGAAGCCGTATATCTTCTTGTATGCCGGAACAAAGAACTCCTCGAACATTTCAGGGGACATGAAGGACTTGGTTTGACTGCCGAAATCATCATGATGGAACAAGGCATCGGGATGGATGTGATCAATTTGAACCTTGGCGCACTCAATTTCCCAGTCGGTCAGAAAGTCAATAAGCTCGTGCATAGCCTCCGGCTCAACAACGAGGTTTAGTAGAGCGGTATCGATACTCATCATATAATGAAGTTTCTCGAAAATACCTGTGAATACTATGCATGCAGTGAATCTCTCGTTTCTGTCAGGCGGTGGTGTCAGACCCGCGAAAAAATCCCACATTGCCTGTGGATACGCCATAGGATCGGGAGCCTTAAGCACTTCGCGCCACCTGGTAACGTCTTTTAAGAGTATTTTATCCTCTGTGTGAATGGGGAATGGGCCTGGAGTTCCGGCCGGGAATGTTACCCAAAAGCCCCAGTCAGTCTTCTTTGTTTCTCCCGGTTGGCATCCACCGGCACAGTTCATTGTTATGGGATCGAATACTAAATCCAAGTACTCATACTGGTTAACGAAACGGTCGGGGCTGCCTCCCCTAATAGTTTCCAGAAGGTTTTGCCTTATAGTAGCATATACTTCCCTCCATTTCTAAAGATAGCTATATTCTATCACATGCAATTATAAAATGAAATCAGCATATTGATGATACTTTATGTTGATTATGTTGATATAATTAAAGTGATTATTTCTAACATTAATTGAATTTGTTGTCACAAAAATTTTTTCTTAACTGTTATAAGGATATATTGAACAATCGATAAAATATATTTTATCCTCATTACATAAGAAAAGGAGGTTAAAATTTGGATATAGTCGAAAATGCAGTGAGACTGGTAAAAGGCGGAGACAATTCTGCGTTTGAAGTGGTTATTGATTTTTATAAAAGGCCGCAAGCAGCTTAAGAGACCAGGATTTGTTCACTCCGGGCCTCTTTAAAATCTAATCCGCCTATCCGAATAACTTGCCAAGAAGGCCGGATTTCGACTTGCTGAGCTTTAATAATTCTTCCTTCACGCTATGATTGTATTCATCTTCGGGATCTAACTCCAGAATCCTGTCGGCCACTGCCAAAGCCTCTTTTATCATTTTCTTTTCCCTGAAAATATCCAGCTTCAAATGAAGAAGGTTTATATGATTGCCGTCAATTTTAAGACCCAGGTTACAGTTGTTTTCAGCTTCCGCAATGTTTCCGGCTCTAAACATAGCCCATGCTTTATTCTGGTATGCCAGTATGTAGTTGGGATCTGCTTTTAAAACAGTATCGCATTCGGCGGCGCATTCTTTGAAAAGGCTGAGGTGGTAAAGCGCATGGCTTTTATCTATATAAGCTTCCAGCATGGAAGGGTCCTTTTCAATAGTCAGATCAAAGTATTTTATGGCTTCCTGGTGGTTTTTCATATTATTGATGCACTTTCCGGCTGAATAATAGTAAGGGGCAAAGCCGGGATTTTTTTCGATTGCCTTTTTATATTCGGATAGTGCTTCATCAAACCTTTTTTGATTGAATAAAACTTCACCCTTCAGATCATGGAATCTATCTCTGAATGTAGTATTCATTCCGATTGCTTTGTCAATTACTGCCAGTGCCTCGTTTATTCTGGAGATATTTAAAAGGCTTAATGCCTTATAGTAGTATACATCCTCGGAAACACTGCCATGCTGTATTGCGTTATCCAGACAATCAAGTGCTTCCTGGTAGTTTTCCCTGTTAAAATGACATAATCCTTTGCAAAAATAAGGGTCATAGTTCTTAGGATCGGCCTCTAATGCCTGGTTGCACAAATCAATTGCTTCATCATACCTTCCGGTCTGGCAAAAAACATTTGCCTTTTCATAAATCAGTTTACTGCCGCTAAGACCCAGGTCCGCAGCTCTAGAATAGACCGCCAAAGCTTCTTCGTACTGCCTGACTCTAGAGAACAGCTTCATTTTTATTACATATGCATCGGTAAGGTACAGATAATAATTCAATGCTTCCTCACATGCCTCAAAGCATTCCTCATACAGCTGCAAACCCAGCAGAGCCTCGGCCTTGTTTTTGTATGCGTTTGCCATTTGAGGATTAAGCATAATGGCTTTGTTTGCGCTCTCAAGGGCTTCATTAAACCTTTTCAACCTATTTAAGGAGTATGACATGTTGTTATAATACAAAGAATCGTTTGGATTAAGCTCGATTGCGGTTTCATATGTTTTAACAGACTCGGTATAGTTGCCCAGTTCATCCAGGATCAATGCCTTAACGCCATAAAGCCTGGCGTCCTGAGGAAAAAAGCTTAAAGCCTTGCAGCAAGTCGTGTAGGCCAGTTCGCTTTTATCCATATATACCAGCACATTACATAGCAAATAATACTTTTCTGCGTTGAGCAGGTTGTTTTGCTCCAAATTACTCAACAAACCGTATGCTTCCTCGATTTTACCGGTGGAGTAGTATATGTCGGCCAGTTTATATTGCAGCTCCTGGTCATCGGGCTTTTCCTTCAGCATATTAAGGAGGCTGTCCAGCCAGAAATTTTGTGCTGAAACCAATAGAGTCCTGGCATTATTGTTGTATTGTGAAATCTCATTGAGGCGGTTAAGGTATTTAATGGCCTCTTCATATTTCTTAAGGCTGGTACAGCATTTGCCGAGAGGAGCCAATATTTCGCCTGAGTCGGGATACAGTTCCAGGGCTTTTTTATATTCATCACACGCCTCGGCGTATTTTCCAAGCCTATAAAATAGGTGGCCCCTGAAAACATAGGCAAATACATTTCTGTTGTCCTTCTCAATAAGTGAGTGAAGTATCGTGTCGGCTTCGTCCATGCTGCCGTTTGCCATAAGATACCTTGCCTCAAGAATTTGAAGGTCGGGATGGCCGGGGCAAATTTCACGGCAAACTCCAATTGATTTTACCGTATCGTATAAATTGTAATCGTCCAGAGCACCGGAAGCTCTCGAATATTGGTCCATAAACTCTTCCTGCCTGTTTTCCCTGCACAAAAGCAAACTCTTATAATCGAAATAACCGGGGTAATTTATTTTATTCACAACAAATTCAATAAAATTCTTTGGGAATTTAATGCTGAGCCTTTCCTTTTTTGTACTCCATGAAAAGTATTTATTAAAAAGCGCCCAGACCTCGGATGGGAAATAATAGTGATCCATTATGAACCGCAAAATCCTGAAGCTCACTTCAGTGCCTGTATCAATGTTATAGCATACATCACTTTCAAGCAGGGCTTTCCATAGCCCGGTGTCAATCCTTTTTTCGAAATCATTATAAAGCTCCTCGAACTTTTTCATAAACTCATCTACAGTTGAAACAGTGTTATCGGAGCTTTTATCTTCCCCGGATTTTGCAAGTGCCTCCTCATAAGCTGCTCTTAAAGTCTTGAAAGCTTCAGGGTCTTTTTCGGGATTGTTGTTGGGCAGCAGCTTTGCATATGCCCTTTTGATTAGTCTTATATCTTTTGTCGGTTCTATACCAAGTACCTTGTAACAGTCCATAATCAAAAATCTCCCTTCATTTCTATTGCGTCAAATTTTGTATTTATTATTTTCCTTGTTTCCTCAATTTGTTTTGGTATCTGTTTGTCCAGCACGTCCTCAAATTCCATCAGCAGATTGGCAATTTCCTGTCTTAGCATACCGGTTTTTTCTTCATACAGTCTCTCACCGCGGGCAATAACAAGCCTGTTTTCGTGGGTTTCGCGAGGGTGGACCTTTAAAGAAGACAAATTTTCAATGCTTACCATGATTTCTTCTTTTGTCATATGTCCGGGGTCCTTTTCAATTACCATACTCTTTTTCATGCCGGTAGACACTACGGTAACTTCAACTTCCAGAATACCGTTTAAATCGTAGGTGAACCGGACATCTACGGCTTCTTCGCCTATAGTGTTAGGAGGAACGGGGATATTAAGCTCTCCAAGAAAGATGTTGTCTTTTGCCAGGCGTGATTCTCCCTGCAGGATTTCTACATTTATTATCTTTTGGTTTGGGTGAATGGTATAAAGCCTTTCAACCCTGCTGATCGGAATGGTTGTATTCCTTTCGATTATGGGCAGGAAGTGGCCGGGCTCAACATACCCCTGTGACTTTTTAACTGCAATGTTTGTCCCCAATGTATAAGGGCATACATCGGTCAGAATTACTTCTTTTATGACTGCGTCCTTACCTTTTAGTGCTGCCTGAATCCCTGCGCCTATTGCAACAACTTCGTCGGGATTTATATTTGCAAAGGCCAGCTTGCCGAATAATTTACTTACAAATGTGCGTATCAGAGGAAGCTTGGTAGCCCCTCCAACAAGGAGAATTGAGTCTATATCGCTTATCTTTAAAGCGGCATCGCTTAAAGCC
>JAEZNF010000581.1 GCA_023441845.1 Bacillota bacterium
CATATATCCTGTGCCAATCAGTTCCTCAAAAATACTTTCTACATATTTCAAGGAATTTTTCTGACCAACCCTACTGCTCTCGCAGAATTTGCCAACAACACAAAAATCTTTTTCCCTAATAATATAACTGTCATAAAGAAATTTATTATTTAATTTACCTACTAAATTCATATATAACACCCATATTAATTCTAATTATTCGTCAGTGCCTTCACTGGTTCCATTCGAGATGCTTTAATAGCCGGAGCCAAAGTAGCAAAAATAGTTAATGCAACAACAATTAAAAATGATAAAATCACATTCGTAGTTGTTAAATATGGGTACGCATGATCTGCCCCAAAACCTAATGCAAGTGACTCGGTAACTGCCGGAATTCCATATTTACCCAGTATTAGTGAGATAGCACTCCCAAGCACAACGCCTAAACCTGCAGCAGTGATACCCAACATTGTAGACTCTAATAGAAACAATGTCAGCACCTGCTTTTTCTTTGTACCAATGGCCATGATTGTACCAATTTCTTTTGTACGCTCAAAGACTGCCATTGACATGGTATTCATAAGTATGGTTGCAACAACTAAAAATAGTATAATGCACAGAATAACCACCATTACTCTGGCAATTAAAACTGATCCCATTAAGAAGCCTCCTGCTGCTTCCCACTCCTTAAACTTCATATTGAATTTTGTACCAAGTTCATCTTGAAGCTTTACTGCTGTCGCTTTAGACATGCTCTGATTATGCAGCATTATTTTAAACTGGGTAATCCCCTCACCTACCCTCCCCAATTTTTGGGCATTGTCGAGGGTTATATACGCATAGTATTCTTTTAGAGGACTTTTCTTGAAAATTCCTTGAACCTTGCAATCCAATACATTGGCTTTTCCATCTATATCCTGCGTAATAACTTTTAAGTCATCTCCAACATCTACATTGTTTATATCCGACACTGTATGACTTATATAAATACCGGGATGTTCATTATTTTGCTTAAGAATGCTTCCTTTATCTACCGGAATTATTTTCTCAAAAAGGTCTTTTTCCTTTTCCGGCTCAATACCAATCACTACTTCCATGCTTGTTTTAGCACCATTGCTCAGCATTCCGTTTATATAAATCCTTTTTGAAACTGAACTTACCTCCTCTTGCTTTGATAAAACGCTCTCAATTTCTGAAGGTTTTTTTATTAGCTGTTTTTTCCAATTACCAACTTGTACAGTCGTATTATTCTCACTCAAATCATTATTAAGAGTTCCTAAAACATGACCACTGTCAGCAGAAATAATATTTAGGCTGAGCTGTTTCTCAACTCCATCACCCAAAGATTGCCCGAAAGTCAAAATGAAACCTCCTAAAAGTATTGATATCCCGGTTAAAAGGGTACGCCGTTTATAACGTAATAAATTTCGGAATGAAATTTTTATAAAATCCTTCATAATATTTTCTTCCTCCTATGGTTTATTTTTTAGGTTTTTCGATATTTCTTATCTACTGAAACCCTGATTTAGACAATATGTAATGCTTCTATGGGGTTTAATTTACTTGCCTTTTGTGCTGCCACAAACGTAACTAACATGCATACTATGACCATTCCGATAAAAGATATAATTAGATGTAGCCAATTAAATGCAAAATAGAGACGTTCTCCCCCAAAGGCAAACTGCAAAATACTTGAAACTGCCGGAATGCCTATCTTACTGAGTACTTGTATCACTACAATACCAACTGCTATAGCGGCAGCACTTGAAACAGCACTTAATATCCCCATTTCCATAACAAACATTTGTAATACTTGCTTGCGTTTTGTACCAAGCGCAATTAACATACCGATTTCTTTGGTGCGTTCAAGTATTACCATTAAAATAGTATTTATTAGACCGATAGTAACTGCAAACAATATAATCACCAGCGACATCTGTGGCATTACGGTAACTGCCATAATAATACCGTAAAACATGGGAGCTATTACCCTCCAACTATCTGTGCGCAAGGATAACCCCGCACTGGTAAGTTCCGATTGTATTTTATTAATTAACGCCTTCTCATTTACACCGTTCTTAGTAATTACAATCACATCCGAAGCTTCATTACTCTTTAAGTCCAGGAATTTCCTCGCTGTGTTTATATTCATATATATGTTGCTGTCCAAAAACAAGCTCATACCTTCTGCTGTGAAAATCCCCTGCACCTTTACGCGTATTCTTTTACTCTGACCTTCGGAGTTCGTTGTATCAAAATAAAATTCTTGTCCGATTTTTGCTTTTATAGATTTTGCTAAATCCGTCCCAATCACTACACCGTCCTCTTGGCTAATAAACGAACCATCAAGTAACTTTATTTTGGGAAAAGCTTTAAACTCCAAGTTCGGGTCGACTGCTACCACTGTAGCAGATGTATATTCACTGCCGTTCGTTATGATTCCTTGAAACCTCAAATGAGGGACAACTTGTGAAACTCCTTCTTGTTTTTTTACTATATTGCAAATAGTATCCGCCCCTGTAAGCAATGGTGTACCGGATGCAGGTCCTGAGTAAACGTCGATTTTCTCTTTTGCCGTACTATGAATTTCTATATTACCGGTAAAAGTCCCGCATACAGCATTTGTAACACTTTGCTCCATAGAATAGGAAAGTGCTAATACCAAAACCATTGTCAATGTTCCTATAAAAATCATGGACCCGGTTAGAATACTTCGTCTTTTTCTACGCAATAAGTTTCTTGCCGCTAATTTAAAAAATGAAAACACTATTATTGCCTCCCTTAAATAAGAATAGTAAAGACATTACTTATATACATTTATAATTAAAACTGGTATAACTGACAACATTTTGGACAAATCGGCATTAATCCGCTTTCTTTCAAACTGTCTCTAAATGCATTAATCTTTGATGAATCCCAAAAATCTGCTACCTTATTAACATTATACACATTTCCAATAATATAGTCAGGAAAATCAGGACAAATAACCAAATTTCCATTTGGCTCAACATTAATCTGACTAAAAGGAAGACTGCAAGCTTTATCTGTCAATGCCACTTCAGGATGTGTAAAATATTCAAAAATCTTCTCATTGCTTAAATTGGGTACAAGCTTGATATGCCTAGGAATTGTTTCTTGGATTTTCTCAATCTGTTCTATCAGTAATGGGATATCAATTTCGTGGTAATCACCAACAAATCCCTTCCAACTTTTCGCATCTATATTAAACTCCTGCTTCATTCTCTCTTCATAGCAGTTTCCCATCTTTTCAGTGAAAAACATCGGAAATTGAATTTCCATTGAATTAATTCGCAAGGATTTCAGGTACACCATCAATTCGTAGAGTTGATGGTAATTTTTGGATGTAATCACTGAGTTTGTAGAAATAATCGGACGCATTTTTTTCAATGAATTTATTTTAGTAATACCGGCTATTATTCTTCGAAATGTTCCCTTAACCCCTCTTACATCATCATGAATTTCCTCTAACCCATCAATGGATATAATTAATCGTTCAATCTTACTTTTTACTATTTCCTCGGCATATTTTTCCAGCATTGTGCCATTGGTATTTATTGTAACAAACAAACCTTTTGAATGTA
>JAEZNF010000600.1 GCA_023441845.1 Bacillota bacterium
TTTATAACCAGTGGTGTTCGGTAGTGCGCTGGGAGAAGACTACGCGTCCGTTTTTAAGAACTCTTGAATTCTTATGGCAGGAAGGCCATACTGCGCATGCGACGGCTGAAGAAGCCCAGGAAGAAACAATCAGAATGCTTAATGTGTATGCAGAATTCTGTGAAAAGGTTCTGGCAATCCCGGTCGTAAAGGGACAGAAAACAGATAAGGAGAAGTTTGCAGGAGCTAAGTCCACTTATACAATAGAAAGCCTTATGCATGACGGAAAAGCTCTGCAGTCGGGTACATCACATAACTTTGGAGACGGCTTTGCGGAAGCATTCGGAATTCAATATACAGATAAAAACAATCAACTCCAGTTTGTTCACCAGACATCCTGGGGAGTTACCACCCGCTTAATCGGAGCAATTATAATGGTTCATGGCGATGACAGCGGACTTGTACTGCCGCCTGAAATCGCTCCTATTCAACTGGCAATTATTCCTATATCGCAGCACAAGGAAGGTGTTCTGGACAAGGCACGCGAGCTTAAAGACAGGCTTTCAAAGCAGTTCAGAGTGATAATTGACGACAGTGATAAAATGCCTGGATGGAAGTTCAGCGAATATGAGATGAAGGGTGTTCCGGTGCGCCTGGAAATTGGTCCTAAGGATATTGAAAAGAACCAGGTAGTCCTTGTAAGAAGGGATACAAGAGAGAAAATGTTTGTTTCAATAGATGAGCTGGAAAGTAAGCTAAAACAGCTTATGGAAGATGTTCAGCAGGGACTGTTTGAAAAGGCAAAAGAGATGAGGGACAAGAAGACCTATGTGGCTAAGACATTGGCTGAGTTTGAAAAAACAGCACAGGAAAATCCGGGATTCATAAAAGCCATGTGGTGCGGTGACAGGGCTTGTGAAGACCTGATAAAGGAAAAAACCACTGCAACATCCCGCTGTATGCCGTTTGAGCAGGAAAATCTGTCGGATACATGCGTATGCTGCGGCAAACCGGCGAAACATATGGTATATTGGGGTAAGGCATACTAAGAGTTATATATAAATCCTGTTCCTTTTAGAGAAAATGGAGCAGGATTTTTTTATTATTACCGAAAGGGATTTTTATTTCCAAACTGAATAATACTTTTTATATAGAGCATACTTTTATGTAAATAATTCAGACAAATTTGTTAATACTATAATTAACAAACTTTATTTAATAATAAAATACATCATCTGGAGGGATTATATGAGAAGGAAAATAGTTTTCCTGCTTGTTTTGACAGTTCTTTGTTCATGCATAGTAGGATATTCGGGAGCAAATGCACAGACGGTTGCCCAGGGAGCTACATTTCAAAGAGTAGACTTTGTAAATGGAACTGTGACAACCGATAGCTTAAATGTAAGGCAAGGCCCTGGCACAAACAAGCCCATAGTTTGTGTTTTAAAAAAGGGCGCAACGGTTAAAATATTCGGTAAAATCGGAGACTGGTATGTGGTTTATGTGCCTGATAAAGGATGTGTGGGAGCAGTGGCAGGCTACTTGATAAAACCGGCAGGAACAAGTGCAACGCCAGGTAAGACAACTGTGTCATCTCCGAAGCCATCTTATGTAGCACCTAAGACATCTCCTACGAAGACTGTACCTAAGGCGTCCCCTTCGATGACTGTACCTAAGGCTTCTGCAAAGCCGTCACCTGTATCTTCGGTACCGCCGACAGGTATAACATCAGAAGAGCAAAAACTACTTGACCTTGTAAACGGTGCAAGAAGTAAGGAAGGTTTAGGTGCGCTCCAATTTGATACGACGCTGGTTAAGGTTGCGAGATTAAAAGCTCAGGATATGGTTGATAAGAACTATTTCTCCCATGAATCACCGACTTACGGCTCGCCGTTTGATATGATGAGGCAGTTTAACGTAGAATTCAGGTATGCCGGCGAAAACATTGCAGGAAATCAAACGGTAGAAGGGGCATTTAAGGCATGGATGAATTCTCCGGGACATAAGGCAAACATTTTGAATGCAAACTTTAATTATAACGGAATAGGAATAGTAGATAGCCCTACTTACGGGAAAATACTGGTTCAGCAGTTTATAGGCAGATAATGAATATACTCAACAACTTTGCAAAGGTACGATTAAAATAGATAAGCCGCTTTATAAAAGCGGCTTATCTATTTAGTGCCATTTCTGGATGGGAAATCCGGTAAAAGGCGAAGGACCGATCATTTCGCTTCGCTCCATTGCTCGTCTATGAAGCCAAGGCCTCGATGGCACTTAGCCTTTTAGTTTAAACTTAAATTCAGGGGTAGCTTCAAACTTTCTGCCCTTCAAATAGTTTAAAATGCCCCCATCCTTAAAATCGAAGATGATTTTATATGCCCATAGGGCCTGAAATTTGGCACCTACTGAGCGGTTTATTGAATTCAAGCCATATTTGCCGTCACCTATAATGGGATGCCCTATATGGGCAAGGTGTGCCCTTATCTGGTGTGTACGTCCCGTTACAAGTTCCACTTCAAGCTTGCTGATGTCGTTTTCATATGAAAGCAGCTTATATCTGGTTATAATCTCAAGTGAATCCCTGGAATATTCGTCGTTTATAAAAACCCTGCTTTTGTTCTCATCTTTTGTGAGATATGCCTTGAGTTCTCCGGAATTACTCTCCATTGAACCTTTTACAAGGCATTGATAGAACTTCTTGATCTCTTTAATCTTAATTTTGCTTAATATTACCCTCAGGCTTTCCTCATTCCTGGCTATTATTACAAGCCCGCCTGTGTTCCTATCCAGCCTGTGACAAAGGGATGGCGGAAAAGAATAAGGGTTTGACGGGTTATAGCCGCCCTTTTCAGACAGGTAAGCCCTCACCTGATCAATTAATGTATTTGTCTGTTGATCCCTGTCCGGATGGACGGGAATCCCCTGCTCTTTATTGACAATCAGTATGTTTTCATCCTCATATACAACTTCGAAGTTCCTTACTGAATTGTACCGGTTATCTGCAGGCACTCCGTCAAGTATATCGTCTTTTATATAGACTTCTATAATATCGCCCGGAAACACAACGTAATCTTCCTTGACCCTTACGCCGTTAACCTTGATGTCTTTTTTTCTGAATGCTTTAAACATTGCATTTACAGGCATTTTAGGGAATGCTTCCTTTAAAATTTTTTCAACTTTCCTGTTTCCTTG
>JAEZNF010000645.1 GCA_023441845.1 Bacillota bacterium
CCCTTTTCAGTGACAATGTATTGGGGAGGCATATCGTTTAATGCTATTGCGGCAATATCAAGCATGCATTTTTCGCATTTGCATACTTTAATATCGTTTAGCACTTCTTTCATAAGCATGAATACTACTTCTTCCATGTAATTTTTTATTTGCTGCATAGCTGCCTCCTTATTGTTTTCATTAGAATTACGTTGGAATTAAATTTGCAAAGCTGCTCGAATACCACAGGTTGAATAGGTCCCATCCCCACATAAATGCTATGTACGTTCCTATTACAATAAAAGGGCCTAAAGGAATTTCATCTTTTCTGCCTTTTATTTTTAAAATCATAAGAATGATACTTGTAATCGCGCTTGTAATAATAGCTGCAAAGAGTGCGAAAATAGTCATTTTCCAGCCCAGGAAAATTCCAATGGCCACAAATAACTTAACATCACCCATACCCATAGCTTCCCTGCCCTTGTAAATTGCCAGGCCTATGAGTGCTACGATAAACAGAATACCCGAACCTGCGAAAGCTCCAACTACAGGGTTCCACCAATTCCTGTCACCGTAAATCCATACAGGATAAAGCACGTTATAAGCTATTAACGGTAACCCTCCTATTATACCCGCGATAACCAAACCGTTAGGAATTTCATAATGCTTAAGATCTATGAAAAAAACGGCAATAAGTATGGACATCAGGTAAGCTGCTGCAATAAAGTCAACTTTTAGCCCATATTTATGAAACAGCGATATATAAACGACTGCCGTAATAAGCTCTATCATAGGATACTTTATAGAGATTTTTGCACCACAGTGCCTGCATTTACCCTTTAAAAACACATAACTAAGAACAGGTACAAGGTCAAGCGGTGTCAGCCTTGTACCACATCCGGTGCAATGTGATGGCGGTAATGCTATCGATTCACCCTTTGGAATCCTGTATATACATACGTTCAGGAATGAACCTATTATTAGGCCTAGTAAAAATGTGAATACGTAGTAAATAATCATTGTAGAATCATACGTCCTCTCTGTCTAATATTATGGTGTCGCTGCAGGAGCCACAATACTGCTTTCTATCCATACACTGTCGGCGCTTTGTGCCGTACTGTCTAAAGTTACTCCGACAGATTTACATTTTCCGTCTGTTAAACTCCTTGTTAAAACAAAATGCTTTGTTAAATCGTTTATGCCCGGAATAGGGTTTACCTCATTCATAATTATTGCCGCAATTGCTGCTTTAGATGCAGGTAATGATATATTGTCATAGCCGCCGTTGGCAGCATTGTTCAAATTGAGTGTACCCTTTGCCACCAGTCTTTTGACTGTACTGTCTAAAGTCGTTGCATTCATTTTATCTGCACTGTCCTTGGCATCCGAAATATATCCCAAAATCGACGGTGTAACTACTGCTGCCAACACACCGAGGATAGCAATAACAACAATAAGTTCCGTTAATGTAAAACCTTTTTTGCTCATTTTAAACACTTTAAACATTTGGCATTACCTCCCTGGATTTTGATTAGCGGCCCATTTGGCCCAGATTTCTGTACATTCCGAAAATAGGCATGATCATTGAGAGTACAATAAACCCCACTACTAACGCAAGGCCCAGTATCATAACGGGCTCAAGTAAAGAAATCAACTGGCTTATTGATGTATCTAATTCTTCATCGTAGAAATCTGCTGCTTTACCTACGATATCATCCAACGAACCGGATTCCTCCCCAATACTGATCATTTGCGTAATCATTACCGGAAATACACCCATGTCCTCAAGAGGACCTGCCAGATTCGATCCTCTTTTTACGTCATCCCTGACTTTTGCCAAACCTATTGAAACAACCCGGTTATCCACCACCTTATCTGCTACATCCAATGCCTGTATAAGGGGAACCCCCGTTTCAAGGAGCAAGCTTAATACCCTGGCAAATCTGGATGCAAGTATTTTCCTATAGTTAATCCCAACCTTCGGTATTCTAAAAATGATGCGGCTTATGGTAAGCCTGCCTTTGTGTGACCTTTTAAATTTTGAAAACAAAAAGTAAAGTGCAAAAGCAATTATTGAAGCTAAAAACAAAAAAACAACATTTGTAACCGCATTACTAACTGCCAGAAGTATTTTTGTAGGAAGAGGCAGTCCTGAACCTGCAACGTTAAACATGCCCATAAACTTCGGTACTACAAAAATCAGCATAAATATAACCATGAGCATTGCAATTATCCCTATTACCGAAGGATAAACCATTGCAGTTTTAATTTTTTGCCTTACCCTGTTATCCTTTTCAAAGTGAACTGCCAGTCTTTCAAAGACCCTGTCAAGGGTACCGCTCACTTCTCCTACTTCTACCATACTGACAAGTATTACAGGCAGCTGCCCCTGGTGGGCTCTTAAAGCTTCTGACAAAGACTTTCCTTTTTGCACTTCGTCGTACACATTGCTTATAATACCAGCCAGTTTTGCATTTTCTGTCTGTCTTCTCAAAAAACCCAGGCATCTTATGACAGATACTCCTGCATTTATCATTGTATAAAACTGCCTGCAGAAAACCGCCAGGTCTTTTGCTGTAATCTTCTTCCCGAAATTTAAAGCAAATTCCTTACCTCTTAACTTAACTTCCTTGATATCCATAGGATACAAGCCCTTGCTTTTTAAAAAGGAAACCACCATGCCCTTATCGGTAGCATCAAACCTTCCACTTATAATCGAACCTGATGATGTTTTAGCTTTATAGGTAAATGAAGCCAATTTTCTTCCTCCTATAAATCTATAAAATTCATATTACGCTTTGCAGGTACGTAGTGCTTTATAACAATTCATTTCCGGGAAATAAATTATTAAAAATGCACTTCATATTTATTTGCCGCTTAACAAATGAATTTTGTGAAGTTTATTTTGTTAAGCGGCAGTAGTTTTAGATTTCGTATAAATGGAACATCAAACTCTGTTTATTAAATCAAACAGTTACATTATACTTGTATCTATGGGATAAGACAATATAAAATTAAGTAATCAATAAGGGAAAATTGTAAGTCGTGCAGAAAAATTGTAAATTATACAAAAAATTCAAAAACCAAATTGAAATGAATATCTTCTGTATTATTAAAGGTTCAGCATCTTTTGCATAGTATATTTTATCACATTCCGGGCACTTATACAATACAATTTGCATATCAGCTGCCTGTGAGTCTCACTATGTTTTCCGGCTCTACTGCGTAAGCCATTGCATCATCAAGGCTTATAATCCCGTTATTGTACAAATACGCAAGACTTGAGTCCATGGTTTGCATCCCAAACTTTCCTCCGGTCTGGATTATGGAATAAATCTGGTGTGTTTTGCCTTCTCTGATCAAGTTCCTTATCGCCGGGTTTGAAACCATAATCTCAACTGCATTGGCACGCCCTGTACGGTCTTTTCTCGGGATCAACTGTTGAGATACTACTCCTTGTAATATTGCAGAAAGCTGTACTCGCATCTGCTGCTGCTGGAAAGGCGGAAATACATCTACAATCCTGTCGATTGTATTGGCAGCGCCTACGGTGTGAAGCGTTGAAAGCACATAATGGCCTGTTTCAGCCGCCGTTACTGCAATTGATATGGTTTCCATATCCCTCATCTCACCGACAAGAATTACATCAGGGTCCTCTCTTAATGCTGCCCTGAGTGCATTGGCATATGAGTTGGTATCATACCCAACTTCCCTCTGGTTTACCATTGATTTTTTATGCTTGTGCAAATACTCGATAGGATCTTCCAGGGTTAATATATGGCAATCCCTTTCACTGTTTATCTGGTCTATTATTGCAGCAAGTGTTGTAGATTTACCGCTCCCGGTAGGCCCTGTCACTAAAAGAAGGCCTTTTGTCTTTTTGGCGAATTCCTTTACCATGTCAGGCAAACCAAGTTCCTGAAAAGTCGGTATTTCAATATTTACAGACCTTACAGCTATACAGCATACACCTCTTTGTCTGTAGGCATTCACGCGGAATCTTCCAATACCCTGGCATGAAAACGAGAAATCCAGTTCCCCTTTGGCCTGGAACTCTTTTAATTTATCGCTGTTGAGCATCTGCCTGACATACATCTCGCTTTCATCAGCCGTTACAGGCACTTCACCGAGTTTAAGCAGTCTTCCGTTTTTCCTTATTGTAGGCGGCAAACCAACTGTTATGTGTAAATCAGATGCTTCCTGCTCCACTGCCGCTTTTAAAAGTTTCTCGATATTCATCCTATCCCCTCCGAGTTTTTATACTGTTAAACCAACTCAATTCCATAGATTAAAAACTTTAAAATTAAATTTATTTAGAATTTTGACAAAGCGTTAAGGTACTGGCATTTTCGCTGTCTGATTATTTTAAGGCTTAAAGCTTTTAATCTTTACTCATTTGAAAATGCTATTCTCAGCATCTCATCAAGAGTTGTCCTTCCCTCTAACACATAACTTTTTGCATTCTCCTTAAGAGTTACCATTCCTGTAGCAAGCGATAAGCTTTTTAGTTCGTCTTCGGTACATCTTTTATTTATAAGCTCCCTGTGCTTTCCTGTAATGGTCATTATCTCATATACCCCCAGCCTGCCCTTATAACCGGTCTTGTTGCACATGGCGCAGCCCTTTCCCTTATAAAGCATTACGGGCTTTTTCCCATTGATCCCCAGAATTTCAAGCTCTTCATCGGACGCTGCATATTCATATTTGCAATTGGTGCATATCCTTTTCACCAGCCTCTGTGCAATAACTCCGACTATTGATGAAGCCGCCATGAAGGGTTCTATTCCCATGTCAACAAGCCTTAATACTGCCCCCGGAGCGTCATTGGTGTGTAGTGTACTCAGCACCAAATGACCGGTAATAGCGGCTCTGACCGCAATTTTTGCCGTTTCGGCATCCCTTATTTCACCTATCATTATTACATTGGGGTCCTGCCTTAAAATGGAGCGCAAACCTGCCGCAAAAGTCAGCCCGGCTTTGGTATTCACCTGTACGTGATTTACGCCCTCAATTATGCATTCAACTGGGTCTTCAACGGTAACTATATTTATATCTGGCCGGTTAATCTCGTTAAGCGCGCTGTAAAGCGTTGTTGACTTCCCGCTTCCCGTAGGTCCGGTTACAAGTATTATCCCATGCGGATTCTTGAGTAACCTGTCAAACCTTAACAGGTCCTTGGCACTAATTCCCAGTTCTTCCCTGGGAACAATAAAAGCTTTTTTATCCGCAATTCTTATGACAATCTTTTCCCCGAACACTGTAGGTAGAACAGAAACCCTCAAATCCAGATCGCTGCCGTTTACTGTAACGGTAACCCTTCCGTCCTGAGGTTGCCTTTTCTCTGCTATGTTCATACCTGCTATAATCTTCATGCGCGTAGCCACCGCAGGCATAATATCAATTTCGGGCCTCATTGTCTCATTTAGCTGGCCGTCTGTCCTGTACCTTATTCTTATATACTTTTCAAACGGTTCAATATGTATATCGCTGGCTCTATCATTGACAGCCTGCTCAATAATGGAATTCACAAGTTTAACTGCGGGTGAATTGTTGATTTCATCAGCAGCCTGCTCATCTATTCCTTCGGCGTTTATTTTAATACTGCTCTGCTCTTTCTTGAATTCTTCAACAGCCTGAATTGCCTTTTGTGCCGAATAATACCTGTCAATAGCATTGTGTATGTCCTTTATTGCAGCTATTACAGGCCGGACTTCCATACCGGAGTATATCCTGATATCGTCGATTGCAAACACATTTAAGGGATCGCTCATTGCGACCGTCAAAACACCATCTTCTTTTTGTATAGGTATAAGCCCATACCTTCTTGACAAATTTTCAGAAATAGTTAAGCATGCCTGAGAATCAATATCAAA
>JAEZNF010000671.1 GCA_023441845.1 Bacillota bacterium
TTGTAGGCCCAAGGCCTGCGTTATACAACCAGTACGATTTAATTTCCTTAAGGGATGAAGCTGGTGTTAATGAAGTGATGCCGGGGATAACCGGTTGGGCACAGATTAACGGAAGAGACGAGCTGCCGATTCCTGTTAAGGTGCAGTACGACAAATATTATGTTGAAAATATGTCGTTATGGCTTGATATGAAGATTTCTTTTATGACTGTTTTCCATGCGGTTCAGGGTAAAGGTGTTGTTGAAGGCAAGCAAAAAGGTAAGCAGAAAGAGAGCATAAAGGTATAGAAATATATTTGATTTTTCAAATGGCTATAAAGGGGGGATGCTTATGAAACAGAAAATTAGAGCCAAGCTTCTGGTTTTATTGGATATAGTACTGATAAATATTTCGATAGCGGTTGCCTATCTATTGAGGTTTGATGGCGATTATAAAAACATACCTCCTGAAATACTCAGTAATATTGGTTTTGTATTTGTCTTTGCCACAATAGTCAAGGTGGTGTGTTTTGCACTATTTAAGCTGTACAGCAGTCTATGGAGGTATGCAAGCATCTATGAAATGATTAATATTGTAGGAGCGGCTTTTATCGGCAATGTAATTGTTCTGGCATATGTATTTATAGACAGGGTACTGGCTGGCAGAGATATAATACTTGTAAAGATAACCGTACCGGCTGGTATATTTATAATAGCGATTTTAACGGATATTTTCTTTATTGGCGGCTCAAGGTTTGCATATAGGGTTTTCAGAAGGATTGTTAAGGGAGAGGTTATCCGGTTAAAAAATTCAAAAAGGGTTATGATAATAGGAGGAGGCAACGCGGGAGCGGCTATTATCAAGGAGCTTAAGCTGCATCCTGAGCTTAACAGTGTTCCTGTAGCAATTATAGATGAAGACAAGTACAAGATAGGCAAGGAAATTAACGGAGTGCCTATCATTGGCGGTAATAAGGACATCATGGATACCATAATAAGAAGGAGAATTGATGAAGTGATTATTGCAATTCCTTCGGCAGAAAATAAGGTTATAAATGAGATCTATAATGAGTGCTCCAAAACAAGCTGCAAGGTAAAGATTCTGCCGTCGGTTGTCCAGTTAATTGATGAAACCGTGGTTATGCAGAAAATAAGGGATGTAAATATTGAGGATTTGCTTGGCAGGGAACCTGTAAAGCTTGATATTGAAGGCATAACTTCATATATAACCGGTAAAGTTGTTCTTGTTACCGGAGGCGGAGGGTCTATCGGTTCCGAGTTGTGCAGGCAGATAGCTTCCTTCAGGCCAAAACATCTTGTCATTCTGGATAACTATGAGAATAATGCTTATGATATTCAAAATGAACTGCTTTTCCAATATCCGGACCTGTGTCTTTCCACAATTATAGCCAATATAAGAGAGAAGCACAGGATGGACAGCATATTTAAAAAGTATAGGCCCAATGTAGTCTTTCATGCTGCTGCCCACAAGCATGTGCCCCTGATGGAGGCAAATCCGACAGAGGCTATTAAGAATAATGTTTTCGGAACATTGAACGTTGCAGAATGTGCAGACAAGTACGGTGTCAAAAGGTTTGTTTTGATTTCCACAGATAAAGCCGTTAATCCTACAAACATTATGGGGGCAACAAAAAGGATTGCGGAAATGATAATTCAGGCAGTGAATAAAAACAGCAGTACTGAGTTTGTGGCCGTCAGATTCGGTAATGTCTTAGGAAGCAACGGTAGTGTTATTCCGTTGTTTAAAAGGCAGATTGAGCAGGGAGGGCCTGTTACCGTTACCCACCCGGAGGTAACAAGATTTTTTATGACAATACCCGAGGCTGTTCAGCTAGTTATTCAAGCCGGTGCCATGGCAAAGGGCGGAGAAATATTCGTGCTGGATATGGGACAGCCTGTAAAGATATTTGATCTGGCGAGAAACCTTATTAAACTATCCGGTTTTGAGCCTGATGAAGATATAAAGATTGAAGTAACAGGCTTAAGACCTGGCGAAAAGCTATATGAGGAACTGCTCTTGGACGAAGAAGGGCTTCAATCTACAGCCAATGACAAGATTTTCGTAGCTCAACCCGTATTTACTGATCTGGCACTTTTAAGGCGTGAAATAGATCACCTCAAAGAAGTAATAATGACTGACGCCGATGGAATAATGAATTATGTGCAAATGATTGTACCAACTTATAAAAAGGCACAGTAAAAAAGGTTAAAGTAAAAAAAGGTATCTATATTATAGGATACTAAATGTTAATTATATATTTATTTACTCTGTTTAACGGTTTTAAGACATGAATAGAATTACTCTCATGGACTTTACTGAAATGAGTAAGCACTTTATCCAGTCTTCTGCTGTAATGCTGAACAGCATTGCTTTGCAGATTATAATTACTGCTTTCTATAAGTTTGTTAAGTCTGATATGCATTTTGGCAATCACGATACACATTAATTGTTTTGACATGAATATATGCCCCCTTAGGTTCTTTTTTATCTTTATCTTATCTATTTTTGGGACAACCATTATAATCTAATTATAACATAAAATGGGATAAAATCAACTGTGTAATTATGGATTATGTAAAAAATATTTAACGAATAATAGTTCTTTTATTGAATATACTGGCAATATTGTTTAAAATAGCTGTTCTATTTTGATTAATAAATGTTATAATTTAATTTGCGGAACATACATTCATTTAAGAAAACTGGAAAATCAGCTTCAGATATAGGCTTCTCAATTTATTTTAGTTAGGAGAGTGTATTGTGAGTAAAAAAATACTAATTGTAGATGACGAAAAAAATATAGTAGATATCTTAAAGTTTAATTTGAAAAAAGAAGGTTTTGAAACCATTGAAGCTTACGATGGGGAGCAGGGGCTTGAACTGGCCTTAAACCAAAAACCGGACTTGATACTGCTAGATATTATGCTTCCTAAAATGGATGGCTTTACTGTTTGCCGTAAGGTCAGGCAGACTCTTTCTACGCCGATTTTAATGCTTACAGCTAAGGAAGAAGAGGTAGATAAGGTTCTAGGCCTTGAGCTTGGAGCAGATGACTATATAACAAAGCCCTTTAGTCCACGTGAGCTTATAGCAAGGGTTAAGGCAAATATAAGACGTACTTCCCTGGCCGACACTGCAGTTAATTCGGGAAATATTATTAAGTGCGGTAATCTGGAAATTGATGTTGACAGGTATGAGGTAAAGAACAATAATGGAGTAGTAGAGCTAACGCTCCGGGAGTTCGAGCTTGTAAAATTTTTAGCTGTTCAACAGGGTCAGGTTTTCTCAAGGGAGAGCTTGCTTGAAAAGGTTTGGGGTTATGAATATTACGGGGATGTCAGAACTGTAGACGTTACAGTAAGGAGAATAAGAGAAAAGCTTGAAACCAATCCCAGCGAGCCGGAATATATAATTACGAAAAGAGGGGTTGGGTATTATTTCAACAAGTTGGGTTAACAAACAACAAGTATTTGGTTTGAGAGGTTGCTATGCTTTCTAAGGGGTTGCGCTGGAGGGTTCTAAAAAATATTCACTGGAGGTTTTCCAGAAGTCTGCAGTGGAAGCTTGTAGGTATTTTTATATCCATAACTGTATTTTTGATAATTATTATGTGGACTCTTTTGATTAATTCGCTTCAATCAACTTATTATGATAGCTTTAAAAAGAGTATTGAAGAAGGTTTTGAGAAATTGGAGCTGACATATGAACATGACGTAGATCTTAAAGATTTAAAAAAGAGCCTGGTTGAGGATCATATGGCCACTCTTTACTTTTATGTAGGATCTAACAGGACATATGCAATTATCAATAAAGATACTCTTAAAATCGAATATATGTCAGATACCGATTATAAAATTGATGAACTGATGAAATCCAAGAATTTCCTTACTTCGTTAACAGGCAAAATAGGGGACAAGAGAAACTTAATGCGTTTATCGGATGATAGATCGGTTTTTGACTATGCGAGACCTAAGGATAATTATGTTCTTTATTTCAGGTATAACAGAGAAGACCTTAATGAGGCCATTAATAAGTTGAATAAGGACATTGTAAGCAGCTCGGTAATTGCAATAGTCCTTTCGCTGTTAATAGGATATGCGTTATCAAAGACTATTACCATTCCTATAATAAATATAATGCATAAAGCGCAAAAAGTTGCAACAGGAGACTTTGACCAGGTTCTGGAAGTAAAATCGGATGATGAGATAGGAAAACTAACTAAAACATTTAATTTCATGGCCAAGGAATTGAAACATAATCTTGTGGAAATTTCCAGCGAAAAGAATAAGCTTGAAACTGTTTTAAAATATATGACCGACGGGGTAATTGCTTTTAACTTTGAAGGGGACTTGATACATGCCAATCCGGTATCCAAGCAGATGCTGGGGTTAAATAATACGAAGATATGCTTTGCTGAGTTTTCCGAGAAATATAACATAGGTGTTGATTTGAATGAAATGGTTTACTTAGAGACACCGCTTAGTAAAGAAAACATTATAAATGTAAATAACAAAATTATTAAGATCTATTTTGCCGTGTTTACCGATGAAGAGCAAAGAGTAGAAGGCGTTATTGTAGTTCTGCAGGATATTACAGAGCAACAGAAGCTTGAGAATATGAGGAAGGAATTTGTTGCAAATGTATCTCATGAATTGAGGACACCGCTCACTTCAATAAAGAGCTATGCAGAAACCCTTTTGGACGGCGGTCTTCAGGATATGGAAACAGCAGAGAGGTTTTTAGGTGTAATTAATTCCGAGGCAGACAGGATGACCAGGCTGGTTAAAGATTTGCTCCAGCTTTCGAGAATGGATAATCAAAAGATGCAATTTAAAATGAAAATCATATCATTTACACAACTTGTCAAAAATTCTGTAGAAAAAATGCAGATAGAAGCCAAAAATAAAGGCCAGTTGCTGGAATGCTTTAGTATTGGCGATATACCGGATATTAAAGCTGACTATGACCGGCTTGAACAGGTGGTATTAAACATATTGAGCAATTCGATAAAATATACGCCTGAAAACGGCAACATAACGGTATATATAGGAAAAACCCACAGGGAGGTTTATTTTAAAGTTTCCGATACAGGGGTTGGAATTCCTGAAGAAGATATTGACCGTATATTTGAAAGGTTTTATAGGGTTGATAAAGCCCGTTCCAGAGAAATGGGAGGTACGGGACTTGGTTTATCAATAGCCAGGGAAATTGTTGAGGCTCACGGAGGCGCCATATCAGTATCAAGCCAGCTCGGAAAGGGGACGGATGTTATGGTAAAAATCCCCTACTCGAATGTAACTGAATCTTAAATTCATTGTAATAGATTTGTAACATAAAATGTTGTATAATTAAATTAGAAAAACAGGTAAAACATATTTTTATGTAAGTGATTATGAAATCCTTTTTGTTTGGGGTGTTGCGTTATGATGAAAAAAATTTGTTTGGTTCTACTATTGATTACTTTTATATCTATGTCGGTGTTGCCAGCCTTTGCTGATACCGATAAATTCGATGATGAATTAATATACAGCTCTGAGACCAAAACTACCAAAAACTTGTTTGTAAAGATAACAAGACCTGACGGGGATGAATCTACTTTTAAGAAGACTTATGTGCTGTGCGGGGTTTCTTTGAAAGATGAAGCGTTTAGCGATTTGGTAGTAAAGCTTTTAGTGTACGATGAAGAGAGCGATAGTTATAAAGAATACAAGAATGCAGACGGAGAAGATACTTGGGGTTTGGGCAAATACGGTATATTTATAAAAGAAATGGCTCTTCCCAATAAGGTTGAAAATAAGATAAGATTGGTAATATACAATGATTCTGAAAAAGAAAAACTTGTATTAGGCAAGAATTTGCAGGTAAATAATTTCACAATTACCATTTTAGATGAAGGCATCAAGGAAAAAATTACAAATGGTATTTCGAAAATTTCCCAGTTGTTAAAAGGAATTTTTAAGTAAATTTATATAATTAATAAAGGAACCAAAGAATACTTCATCATTTTTGCACTGCTATTTTTATATGGAAATAGACTAAGGGCAAAGCTACGGATGAAGTTATTTTTTAACTGTTCCTCGGGATATGGGGTTATAAATGAACCGGGTAATATGGGAAAGATTTAAATTCTATACTCTGATAGCACTTATACTTATCAGTTTGGCGCAAGTAGGAATCCTGTTGAGTTATCAATATCACGGGTTTCCTAATTATTTTTTCGGCAGTTTACTCAAGGGTAATAAAAGCGTTAGCGCTACAGTTGACAAAGATGACTTTTTTAGCCCAAGCAGAATTATTGTTTCTAAAGGTGAGGATGATTTTCACTGGATTATTGACAAAGAAAACAACAACAAATTCTATACAACGTTTTTCAAGGATGCGCAGTTATATCTCGGTAATATTCTGAGAATGGAAATGATAAAGGATAAGCGGACACAGCCACTTGACCAGACAAAGATAGAGAACCTGGCCGGTAAATATTCAATTTCCATTGAGTTTAAAGCTGATATAAATAAAGATATCATGGCCCTTTTTTTAAATATTAAAGACGTATCAAATGATGAAATTTCCAGTATAAAGAGAATAATAATTTTACCGTCAGAGGATCCTAACTCAAACTGTACTATAGAAATCATAGATGAGCTTAATAAAAAAATACATGAGTATGTAATGCCGTTTCAGATAACCGGTAAGGAAAAAGAAGATTATAAGAAACTCATTGATGAGCTGGGCACGGATGAAAATCTTATTGATTACTGGCTTATAAAAGAGATTAATATAGCGGAAGATTCAAAAGAGCTAAAGTTTAGCAGCGATATACTTTTTGTCGCAAGCCGTAAATACAGTATGTATAATACGATAGACTGCTTGCCTCCTAAAGAATTTGAAATTAAAAATACATATGAGGGATTAATGGACCTGGCAGCAATTGTTTTAGAGGATCAGAAGGATATTTATATTCCGTCGGTAGATGTGAATGGGGCTGCTGTGTTTAAAAATACCGACAGCACATATAAAGTATATAATGACGGTTTGCTTGAATACAGTTATTTTTCGTCTTCAAAAGAAGAAATATATAAGGGCAGTTTAGAGGATGCTTATATCAGGACACTTAAGTTTATGAATAATAAAATAGGTCTGGTAACCGGGTCAGGAGCAGAAATTTTTCTCTCCGGAATTAAAGAGCTAAAGGATGGGTACAGATTTACGTTCGATTACAAAGTAGCCGGACTTCCTGTATATATGGTATACCCGGTTAATGGTAAAGAAAAAAAACCTTTAAAGAATGCTATTACTGTCGAAGCAACGGGCAATAGAGTTTTGAGTTGTCAGTGGGTTTTTAAGGATTTTGTGAAAAAGAATAAGAATAATTATAGTATGTATGTTAACGATATAATGGATAACCTTGAGTATGAGCCGACTGGGAAAAACAGCATTCTTAATATTAAGAATATTGAGGTTTGCTATAAAGTTTCCGGAAATAAGCTTTATAATATTGAACCGGTATGGAAACTGGATACTGACACCGGTGATGCATATACAGCTATTATGGCAAAAAAATAAGGAGGGTGTATGGACTGGTCAAAAGCCAAAAATGTCTTGATTGTCATTTTCCTTGCGTTAAATGTTTTTTTATTGTTTACAAATTATGATACGCTTAGCTCAGGGCGAACCGTATCAAAAGAAATAGTATCGAATACCGAGTCCGTTTTGAATTCCAGGGGTGTTAAACTAAAATGCAAAATACCTACAAATGTGCAAAGCACTATGCTAACATTCGAAAATACTAAATTGGACAAAGCCAAAATTGCGGAGAAACTCCTGGGTTTAGATAGTAAAAGCATTGCCGAGGGTATGGAGGTTTTCAATAATAACAAAAGCCTGGTATTTAATGAGGGGCGTTTTACATACATAAACAAAGATACGGCTTCTGTTGTAGAAATATCGGGTGTTTCAGATGCACAAAAGCTAGTGGCAAAACTTTTAAAAAAACTGAGTTTGAATTTTTCAGAATACATACTGGACAAATCTATTAAAAATAAGGATAATAGTTATGAACTGAAATATATACATAAATATCAGGATTATCTGATATATGACGATTACATAAGTGCGGTAGTTGGAAATAGCGGGATTAAAAGGCTGGAGTATAAATACAGGGAGGCAAAAATCCTGGAGCAAAATAATGGGCAGGATCTTCTTGAAGCATATCAAATTCTTATTGGAGCAAGTGACATTAAAGATACTGAGATAGAAGGAATAGATATGGGATTTAAAAAAGGCAAGACGGATGAGGAGACAAGAAATTCCTTTGAAGTGCCTGTATGGAGAATAAAGCTAGGCAATAGTGAAATATTCTATGAGGCTTCAAAGGGAACAAAGCTTGATTTTTAGGAAATAATATTTTCACTATAAATCGATATTAAATAATTTCATAAAATGCTATAATTAGATGATAATACCGTGTTGGGATAAGAAAAACGAAAGTTGGTGCGTCTTAATTGGAAAAGTATGTTATAAAAAATCGGAAACCGCTCTATGGCGAAGTGACCATAAGCGGTGCGAAAAATGCTGCAGTTGCAATAATTCCGGCTGCGCTTTTGGTTGATGGACCGTGCAGAATTGAAAATATTCCTGATATAAGCGATGTAAAAATATTAATTGATATAATTTCACAGCTTGGTGCCGAAACGAGGGTTGAAGATGAGAATAATCTTTATATTAATACACAGTACCTGAATTCTTATCAAGCGTCATATGAAATGGTTAAATGTTTGAGGGCATCTTACTACCTTCTGGGTGCGCTTCTGGGCAGGTTTAAGAAAGCCGAAGTGTCATTTCCGGGAGGATGTGATTTCGGGTTTAGGCCTATAGATCAGCATATAAAGGGATTTGAAGCTTTAGGGGCAAAGGTCAGCATTGAACATGGGGTTATAAAGGCGCATGCGGAGAGATTGGTTGGAGCTCAGATTTATCTGGATGTTGTGAGTCTTGGGGCAACAATAAACTTAATGCTTGCAGCTGTTAAGGCTGAAGGCACTACTATAATTGAGAATGCAGCAAAAGAGCCCTATGTAGTTGATGTTGCGAATTTCTTGAATGCCATGGGCGCAAATGTAAAGGGCGCAGGAACTGATGTAATAAAAATAAAGGGAGTAAGTGTTCTAAGCGGGGGTGCTACACACTCAATAATACCCGACATGATAGAAGCCGGTACTTTTATGATAGCTGCTGCAGCTACAAAAGGCGAAGTCGTTGTAAAAAATGTAATTCCAAAGCATATAGAGTCCCTTACTGCAAAGCTTATTGAAATGAATGTAAAAGTAACTGAGGGTGAAGATTGGGTAAAAGTACAGGGACTTGATAAAATAAATAAAGCAAATATTAAAACTCTGGCATATCCAGGTTTTCCCACCGATTTGCACCCGCTTTCTACAGTTTTGCTTTGCCTGGCTGAGGGTACAAGTACTATAACCGAAGGCGTATGGGATTTGCGTTTCCAATACGTAGATGAATTGAAACGTATGGGCGCACAGATAAAAGTGGAAGGTAGAATAGCCGTTGTTGAAGGTGCTAACCGCTTAACCGGTGCTCCTGTGAAGGCTACAGATTTAAGAGGCGGTGCTGCTATGGTTATTGCCGGATTGGCAGCTGAAGGGACGACCGAAATACATAATATTAAGTTAATAGACAGAGGAT
>JAEZNF010000684.1 GCA_023441845.1 Bacillota bacterium
TTCCTGCTGTTAGTAACATTGCATATGACTTGATTACCTGGCACAACAATGAGGATGCCATCATCGACGGTAAAGATGGGTTGGTAATAGTTGATCCCGATAAAAAGGATCTGGCGAATTACCGGGGAATGTTGAAGGACGAGAATTCCGGTCAAAAAGGACAAGTCGGGAAAAAAGTATCTCCCATATGTACTTTAGATGGATATAAGGTAAGTATCAAGGCTAATATCGGAAATATGGGGGAATGCGACATAGCAAAAAGCAATGACGCAGACGGAATCGGACTTGTAAGAACCGAAATATTATTTATAAACTATAAGGAAATGCCTGATGAGAAAGAACAGTACTCCCAGTATGCGGATATTATCAAAAAAATGAAAAACAGGCCTGTCACGATAAGGACTGTTGATGCGGCAGAAGATAAGATATTTACCGGATACACCTCAAAAATGAGTGTCACAAAAGAGGGGTTGAGGGGTATTGGGTACTCGCTTTCGCAAAAGGATACCTTTATAGTTCAGATACGTGCAGTTTTGAGGGCAGCTCAGGATGGAGACGTAGGTGTAATGTTTCCGATGGTTAATAACATTGATGAAATAAAAGAAGCAAAGGTGCTGATTGGCAATGAGTCTTCCCAAATAAATCAGGATAAAAGGGAAAATGGAACGAGCCTTAAGATTGGTGCGGTAATAGAAAGCAAAGAAAGCGTGCGAAACATTGACGATATTTTGGGGGAAGTTGATTTTATCAGCATCGGAACAAACGATTTGCTGCAGCAAATTACGGGCATGAGCCGGAGCTGTTTCACGGATGACGGGTTAAGTTATTTGAAGCCTGATTTTCTAAAAACTATTCAGTACTGTATAGGGCAGGCTAAAAGTAAGGGTAAACCCGTAAGCATATGCGGCGAAATGGCTTCAGATCCTGTGGCAGCAGTTTTATTGGTGGGTATGGGCGTAGATGAGTTAAGTATTCAGCCTGCAAAGATTCCCAGAATGAAAGAAATCATAAAGGGGATAAATTACAGTGATGCGCAAGCTGTTTCGCAGAAGGTAATAGAGGGTGAAATAGTAGATGTAAGAGGTTATATCGAAGGATGGCTTAAATTATAGGAACTCTATACCCGGCTGAGGTTTATGTATAATCGTACAATTTAAGGTGAGAGCTAAAATGTTTGATATTCAGGAAGAACTTAAAAAATTGCCCGATAAACCGGGCGTTTATATTATGAAGGACGAAAACCGCACAATAATATATGTTGGAAAAGCTGTAGTCTTAAAGAACCGAGTAAGACAATATTTTCAAACCTCAAAAAACATGCATCCCAAAGTTCAGGCAATGGTAGCGAGAATAAGGGAATTCGAATATATTGTTACAGACTCCGAATTGGAAGCTCTTATACTGGAATGTAACCTGATTAAAAAACATAAACCCAAGTTTAATATTCTCCTTAAGGATGACAAAAGTTATCCATATATAAAAGTTACCATGAATGAGGATTATCCAAGGGTTTTGATGACAAGAAAAGTGGAAAAAGACAAGGCGAAGTACTTTGGGCCTTATTCAAATGCTTTTGCCGTAAAGGAGACAATAGAGCTTTTAAAGAAGCTCTTTCCTATTAAAAGCTGTAATAAGGTGTTCCCCAGAGATATAGGCAAAGGTAGGCCATGCCTTAACTATCATATTTATCAATGCCTTGGGCCTTGCCGGGGTGATGTGAACAAGGAAGAATACAGGGAATTGATGAAGGATATATGCAGTTTCCTGAACGGTAAACATGAAGATATTATTGTAAGGCTTGAGAAGCAGATGAAAGAAGCTTCCGAAAGCATGAACTTTGAAAAGGCGGCAGATTTAAGGGATAAGATAAACAGCTTGAAGCATATAGCCGAAAAGCAGAAGGTCATGTCGACAGCAATGGAAGATCAGGATGTGGTTGCATTTGCAAAAGGCCAGACTGATTCATGTATACAGGTGTTTTTTATACGCGGTGGCAAGCTTATAGGAAGAGAGCACTTCATATTTGAGGGTGTGGGCGATGTTGACAACAGGGAACTGATGACATCGTTCATAAAGCAGTTCTATGGTGCTTCCTCATTTATACCGGCTCAGATATTGCTCCAGGAGGATATTGATGAACTGAATATAATTGAGAGGTGGCTCAGCGATAAGAGGTCGGCAAAGGTGTATATAAAAGTTCCCAGAAAGGGTGAGAAGCTCCATTTGATTGAAATGGTGGCTCAAAATGCCCTTATCGCATTGAATCAGTTTATAGACAGGGTTAAGAAGGAAGAAGCATTAAAAAAGGAAGGGTTAAGAAGTTTGACAGGGCTTCTTGAATTGGAGGAACTGCCATTAAGGATAGAGGCATATGATATATCAAATACGGGATCTTCCGAAATTGTTGCATCTATGATAGTATTTGAGGATGGTGCCCCTGCAAATAAGGAGTATAGGAAATTCAGGATTAAGTCTGTAGAAAAGCAGAATGACTACCAGAGTATGCAGGAGGTTATATACAGAAGATTCAAGCATGCAGAGAGGGAAAGGAACGAATCCCCCCAAACGGCCTCAAAATTCTCGAAGATGCCCGACCTGTTGTTGATTGACGGCGGTATTGGGCATTTGAATGCTGTTTTGGAAGTTTTAAAAGAGATCAATATAAATATTCCGGCCTGCGGAATGGTTAAAGACGACAAGCACAGGACACGCGGGTTGGTAACGGTAAATGGGGAAATAGACCTTACAAAAGATTTAGCGGCATTGAGGTTTGTTACTGCAATTCAGGATGAAGCTCACAGGTTTGCAGTAGAATACAATAGAAAGCTAAGGGAAAAAAGATATAACATATCGGCGTTAGACGATATAGATGGGAT
>JAEZNF010000015.1 GCA_023441845.1 Bacillota bacterium
AAGAACAGAGTGTGCTTGATTTGCTGTTGCCATGGTCTGAAAGCATTCCAGAGTACTGCAAGGTTTCCGATAAGAGTATAGAGTAAAGTGTCTTATCGTTAAAGGTGGGAAAAGTTTGACGCTTACATAGGTACAGGGGAACTGCCCTGCCAAGATAGAAATAAACTTGTAAGGAAGTGAATAAATCTCATCAAGTTTTTAAGTTATGCAAATTCAACAGCTTCTTTATCTTTAAATAACGTAATTTTTCCCAGGCTTAAATCGGATAGTGAGAGGCTGTCTTTATAATATAGGAATTGAATAGTTAGAAAATTAGCATTTCCTGATACATATTTGCCTTGCCGCTCACGAATTTTTCTACTTGGTTTATCAAAAACGGTTAATACATCTTCAGGTTTTATTTCACTTAATTTCATCTAGATACCTCCTAATGTTATAATCTTTTTCATATCAAAGTTCGGGTAGGAAAGGAACCTTCAGTACAGCTTCCAAAATTCGTTGATTACCATTTCAGGCTATTCCATCTTCCCTCTCTATCATGAGATTTATTATTTGACACATAAAATTAAAAAAGCTACCTCAAAAGATAGCTTTCTTCAACGGAAATTTAAGCAAGATAAACATTAGTTGCTTGCATACCACGTTGACCTTTTTCCAAATTAAAGCGCACTTTTTGCCCTTCATCTAAGCTTTTGTAGCCATCTGACTGGATTGAAGAAAAATGAACAAATACGTCCTCTCCGCCATCCACGGTAATAAACCCAAATCCTTTTTCTGCGTTAAACCATTTTACTGTACCATTATTCATATTGGTACCTCCATCATTCATATTATATTTTGCTGCAAAAACAAAAGCACATATTTTCGTAAATAATTTAAAATCATTTACAAAAGTATGTGCAAATAATTATCACTTTAAATACTTCTTAAATTTAGCATATGTTTAACGATTTGTCAAGTGGGTTAAAAGATTCTATACGATTTCGAGAACGATGCACATCCTGCTGTAATTTAGGATCCATTAAGTATTGCAAAGTATAAATACTTCGTACCAATTTGTCAAACTCAAATATTGCCTTGAGCGTCCGGGTTTGTTTGTAAGTACAAAGCTTTCTAATAATCTTATTCTGTGTAATTTTCTTATTTGCAAGTGTTACAATAATCTGTTTTATTTTAGGCCATTCTTCTACAATTAATCTTTTATCAATTTGTCCAGCGGCTTTATGTAATAATTTTGGTAATTCTCAAGCTCATCCCCACAGTAAAGGTGTTTCAATTGGGTTTCCAGATTAGTAAATCTCGGTCTAAAATATACTTTGAACCAACGCAATATCGCGAAATTTGCTTTGTTAATGCTGTGCATATCACCGGTAATTGCATCAGGCACAATCCTCCTTATTGCAACAGAAAATGATATGATTTTTCTTTACATGTGAAAATCTTCAGGTATTTTAACATTTCTAAGATTTAAAATACCTTCAATGATATCCCTCCAACTTTCCAATAACTCATCTTCTTTAACTCCCTTTGTTACCTTGCTATAAATTTGTTTATACTCTTTTAAAAGGCCTTCATCAGATAAACTTTCATAATATTTATCTTTACACTGGATAAGATCATAGTAAGCATGAGTAGCGGAGGCGGTTTGGAATTTGACGACTCTGTCATCGGTTAACCACAGTATCAGTATGTCTATGATTGTTGATCCCCTAAAGCTGGAGGTGGCTTCAGCACCTAAAATCTCCTTCCACTTCATTGAGCTCAGGATGACATCCCTCTTATAGTCCCATAGCTCCAGTCCCCAGTCCAATGCTGTTGTATGAGGAGTGTAATATTGTGGCGAAGTTATACCCCGGGTTCGCTGTATAAGGGGTATGGCCACGATTCGTGTAAAAAACCATTGCAGGAGTAATATTTTACCATTCGTTTTTATGCATCAGCTAGGCCTAGTAGGAGTAATATAATTCATCTTCTTTGCTAATATCATCCTTGTCCTCATTAACTCGCTTTACTTCGTTCCATATTTTATTTGGCATTTCATCATTTGGTGCCCATAGGTACTTGTTAATAACGTTTTGATTACTAATATTCCAATAAATACCTTGCAATTCTAAACTTTTTTTATTCACATAGCCATAATATACTCGTATTGATTCTTGATCCAAGTTAGCTCCCATTTGTACCATTTTATTTCCAAATTTCCTATTCCTATTTTGTATAGCATCTATATTTTCATTGCCTAAAATGGGAATCAAAAGGGCATACTTGACGGGGCGCCCGAATGAACGTAAACAAAGCAAATTACAGTATCGACAATAAATCATGTCCGGGAATCATCCTGGGCATGGCTGTGTTGTTGATTAGCTTAAAAAGGAGGAACACGACAATGTGTAAAATATTCGGAGTGGATATCGGGAACAGCGATTCCAAGGCGGTAAGCGAAAGCGGGGCTTTTTGCCTGAAGAATATCATTTCCCCGGGCAGGGAAAGAAGGCTTTTTGAGGAGGAGAAGGGGGCGTATGCCGATTACCTGGATGTGAGTATTGAGAGCAGGGGCAATGCTTTGGGGCGTTTCTTTGTGGGAGACCTTGCGCTCCGGGAAGTGGGGCAATATACCCGTGAAAAGCATATGGGCAGCATGAAGGCCGGAAACGGCGACACCTATGTTTTGCTGCTGACCTCTGTTGCTTTGAGCGCAGTGTATCCATGCGGAGACTATGACCCGTTCTATTTCGCAATAGTGCTGGAAAACCATTATATGTACTCATACGACCAGTATGAAATACGGACACACATAGACAATTACCAGTTCAACACCGTTGAATATCCGCTTGCCGGTAAATGGTATACCGGAAAGGTTGATAACTGGATGCCTGTATATCCGGAATTGGGTGAGTATTATACCCTCCCAAGGGAGTATTACTCTACAAGAGCCGATAATATAAAGATTTTTGACGGTATGCAGGTTAAATACACCGTCAGCCTGAAACAACTCAGCACAGGTACAATCAAGGACTACAAGGGAACGGTCACTATAAAACTGAATTAAAGGAGAGTAAGGCATGAAAAGATATATACCGCTTGTTTTAATTTTCGTATTATGTTTGTAAGCGATGGAACACAATACGCAGTCAAAAAAATCAGCTCCAACCGGCTGACTTACATTTAATTTACCTCAGAGTATTTGATGTGATATAATAATTTAAATATAAATAGTTACAAACCTTATGTATATTTATTTGTCATTTAATGTTTTAAGAGGGGATGTTATAATTATGAAAAAGACCATTTCACTCATTCTGACTTTATTGCTAATTTTCAATATTCTTCCGTTGAATTTC
>JAEZNF010000266.1 GCA_023441845.1 Bacillota bacterium
TATTTGACAAGATAACTGCCACGGCATATAGTATATATTATGTTAACAATAAAATAAATGTTACTTTTTTCATGAAAAAAATTTTTTAAAACATCTTGAAAATATTTTTATATGATGTTATACTATCTAAGCAGCACAGATAAAGTAGATATGCCGAAGTGGTGAAATTGGCAGACGCACTGGACTCAAAATCCAGCGGTAGCGATACCATGTCGGTTCGAGTCCGACCTTCGGCACCAAGGCTTCCAGGGATTTTCCCGGAAGCCTTTTTGCATGTTTGACGGCTAAATTGACGGTTGACTTTTTAAAACCTAAATTCCCGTTGAAAATATCACATACAGATCGAAATAGAATTTTGTTGGCATATAAAATACCGGAAGCTTGCATGGACTTGTATCTGTACTAAGCCGTACTTTGAGAGTGCTTTCGAAGATTTAAAAGATGATCCTGATGAAAAAAAGTATGTAGAAGAAATAATTGAGTTTTAGATAGTAGGCATATAAGATACCACTATTTCTATGATAAACCGAGTGATACGGATTTTATGAAGTTCCATATGAAGCACAAAGAAATGAAAATAACATCAAACCAAGTTCCATTGAGACCTAGTATCCAAGCAATGGTGTTGATAAGGATGCATTAGACAACTGTGCAAAGAAATTTTGCAGGGAATTCTTAAATGTAGAAGTTAACAGTGTAGAGTTTAAAGAGGTTATGTCGTTTGAGGATGCTATGAATAGATACATGGAAGAAATGAAACGATAGGAAAATAATCCCCAATTTATATTCTCAGATTCACTTATAGAGCAGATGGAAAGAAAATTGAATATATCAGAAGAAAAGGTTTCAGAGATTTTGAATAGGAGTATTAAGTAAGAATGGAGTCGGTAAATTGAAATGGAAGCCATTAAAAGACCACCAATACATATATGTCCGAAAGAATTTTGCTTCTTATGGAGAGAAGAAGGGAACTCATTTGCACCAGGTCTTTATAATAACCTTGATGAGGCATTAAAACATGCTAAACCAGTAACTGAATCTGGTTGTGGCTGTACTTTTGGAGTTTGTATCAGGAATGAAAAGGAAAAAGGTGAAAAGGACTGGTATGAACCTTGCGAGCCTGAACTTGAAAGTCGAGGATTGCCATGGTTCTACTTCAGTGACCCACAAAAACTAAAAAAGAAAGATAGGCTGAAGTATGAAAAGTATTTCGAAAACATCTAATACGGCAGTTTGGAGGGGTTATGGAAAGAATATTTAAACCTTTAAAACCTTTGTCTGATGATGAAATTAATCAGATATTAGAAGGTAATGACGTCGAGGCTTTAATTAGGCTACCGTTATCTGTTGGGGGAGTATCATTGTAATTGGAAGTATGCTCAGAATCTTTGTGTTAGGCTATCAGAACACCCTGATGCGAGAGTGAGAGCTAATGCTATATTAGGGTTAGCGTACATCGCTCGGACAAAAGGTAAATTGGATATTGGAAAAAACGCATTAAAGCGGAAAAATGAGTAATTCAATATTTTTGACAGAAATCATTTAATACAATTGGAGATTTTTATGGATGAATTCTCAATACGAGATGAACTTGAAAGAATAGTTGAAGAATTGAATATTGATAGAAAGGATTTTCATGAGGCTGGGAAGGTTCAATGGATAGAAATTATACATAAAACAGAGGAGGTTTTCCTACAAAAGAAACACTTTTCAAATTGCCTTCACTGGGGATGGAATTTTTTGAAGGAACCGCAATTTTCATTGGGATTTGTCAAAGATGATGCCTATGCTTATCTACCAAAACTTATTGACGAAGAGTATGTTTGGTTTATGGTTGAGGACTATAAAGATAAAATATGGGTATATGAAGTGAATAAAGCCATAATTTCTAATGTGATTGCGGAGAGTATGCAATTAAGAGAATATTATTTGGTATCCAAGAAATTTGAATGGATTCTATGTGAAAACCATCATGGAATATTATGTGGGTCAGGTAATGAAATTGTCAGTAAAATGAGGTCTCTCAAAGAATTACATTCTGAAAAGGTTTATTAAGGAACATTAAACCTTGCTTTATGGAGGGAGTATTTTATGGTTGATAAAGATGATTGGCGATTACTGAATGATGTCTGTTATCTGAAAGGGCAATGTATCAATCCAACTAACGGTAAAGAGATAACAAAGTACCTACCACATCTTAAGCATTGTATTTTTTGTTATGATAAAGTAAACAACGATAGAATCCATTGGTTTGTTCCAGATGAAGAGCGCATTTCTTGCTGTATTTGTGAGAAATGCTTTGCGGATTTTTGTGAAATGTTTGACTGGCGATTGCTTGACGGCTGGGACATCACATGGGATAAATAAATATAAATCCTAAAATTTCCTCTTGAATTATCTAGATGGTATAGCATCTTGGGTTGAAGATTCTGATGGGTTGTTTAGTGAAAGTGACTTTTAGGGGCACTTGCAGAAAAACAATCCGAAGGCTTCCAGAAGTTTTTCCGGAAGCCTTTTTACATGTTTTGCGGCTAACACTTCAAAACACTATTTAATTTGTCTGCTGACATTTTATCCATATCTTTTAATATGTGCTGGTATTTTTTTATCATAGAGGTTGTGGAATGCCCGGAACGTTCCATGGCTTCTCTTTCCGTAACACCGTATTTTAACATCATAGTGCAGTTAAAATGCCTTAAATCATGCAGCCTGATATGGGGAAGATCGTTCTTTTTCAAAAATTCCTTGAAAATACGCGATACGCTTCCGGGGTTATAATCCTTTCCGTCAAGCCTGGTGT
>JAEZNF010000284.1 GCA_023441845.1 Bacillota bacterium
GGTATCTTAATATGAAGAGGATTACAGCAGTTTTAGCAGTAATGATGTCTTTTGTATTGAGCATTTCGGTATATTCGGCGGACAGTCAGATAAGCTTGTATATTAATGGAACAAAGCTTGCTTTTGAACAGGATGCAGCTCCTTATATAGATAGCGGAAGAACACTGCTTCCCATCCGTAAAGTATCTGAGGCTCTTAATGCAACAGTTGATTGGGACGAGAATACAAGGACTGTTACAATAGTCAAGGGTAATAAAACCATCAAACTGGTAATTGACAATAAAGAAGCCAATGTAGATGATAAAACAGTTAGTTTGGATGTCCCTGCAAGAATTAAATCCAATCGTACATATGTTCCTATCAGATTTGCAAGTGAAAACCTAGGGGTAAATGTAACATGGGATTCAAAAACCAGGACTATAAAGCTGGAACAGCCCAAAATAAAAGTATCTTTTGACAAAACCACGGCTAAGGCGGGTGAAATCATAAAAGCAACAATAAAGGCCAGTGATTTTAGTAGTATTTCAGGATACCAGTATAATTTGAAATATGATCCGCAGGTTCTTCAGGCTGTGGACTTTTCAACCGGAAAGCCTTACACCGACTCTACCAGCCCGGCAAAGGGCGATCTTTTGATAAATGACAGCTATTCAATTTTCCCTATAGCAAACAACAATGTAGAAGAAGGAATTTTAAATTATGGCAGAAGCTACGTGAATTTACCTGCATACAGGGAATCGAAAAAACCTGAAACGGCAGGAACCCTTGCAGTGATTGGATTTAAGGTTCTAAAAGCAGAGCCGACAGAAATAAAATTTGTTGATACCCCTGCTTTGTCTTCAGAGGATGGAATTATAGTATTTGACTGGAATCCAAATCGTGTAGACGGGCTTATTGTGGTTCAACCATCCACGATTAACGAATAAGACCGAATATGGTACGGGACATTCCTTTCCTTAAGAAGGCGATTTATAGATATGGGGATGTCCCGTCTTGTTTGATGTCCATTTCCAGGTGAACCCGGGGCTTGTTTTATAGTACCTGCAGTATAGCGCATTTAAGGTACTGGGTTTCTTCAGAGGACAGTAATATAGGGTGGTCCTTTGACTGGCTTCTAAACTCAACCTGTCTGATTCTCCTTTTAGAATCTATGGAGGCATCATAAATTATATCCAAAAAGAGGTCCGGGTCTATATGATGAGAGCATGAACATGTGACGAGAAAACCGCCTTTTTCAAGTATTTTCATTGCCCTTAAATTGATCTCCTTGTAGCCGCGTACAGCGCTTTCAATGGTGTTCCTGCTTTTGGTAAATGCAGGAGGATCAAGTATTATAACATCAAAGGTTTCGCCTGTATCATAATACCCTCTCAGCTTATCGAATGTATTTGCCGCTTCAAAACG
This sequence comes from Bacillota bacterium, assembly GCA_023441845.1. Classification (GTDB taxonomy): domain Bacteria; phylum Bacillota; class Clostridia; order Acetivibrionales; family DSM-2933; genus JAEZNF01. The sequence goes on from JAEZNF010000284.1 coordinate 1,405, forward strand.
GCAGATGCCGTCTAACCCGTTTATAACGGCATTTTTTGTGGAACAGTCTACAGCATGTTCGGAAATATCAATTCCTAAAACACTTTTAGCTCCATATTTTGCTGCGTGAAGAGAGAAAGAACCTGTGTGGCAAAAACAATCAAGGACCTTAGCTCCGCCAACAAAAGGTTTTAAGGCAGCTCTGTTTTCCTTCTGGTCAAGAAAGAAACCGGTTTTTTGACCGTTTTCAATATCTACAATAAACTTGATTCCGTTTTCAACCATTTCAATGCTGGTGTCAAAGTTACCGCTCAAGAATCCCTTGCATTGCTTAAGTCCTTCAAGCTCACGCACCGGAACATCATTTCTTTCATAAATTCCTGCGGGTTTTATAATGTCATTAAGTATGTCGACAATTTGAGCCTTGTATTTGTCGATGCCCAGCGCCAGGGTTTGAAGTACAAGGTAATCCGAGAATTTATCGACAATTAAAGCCGGCAGCAGGTCCGACTCGGCAAATACCACTCTGCAGCTGGCCGGGTCGGCAACTTTTTTTCTATAGTTCCATGCCGACTCTATTCGTCTGTAAAAAAAACCGTAGTCTACAGGCTCGTCCTCATAAGTAAGTAATCTTATGGATATTTGAGACTTAAGATTGATGTAGCCTCTGCCTAAAAACCTGTTTTTACTGCTAAAGATATCCACTATATCACCGGGTTCAAAATTTCCTTTAATTTCTGCTATATCACTTCTGAAAATCCAAGGATGGCCGTACTCAACCCTTTTTTCTTTACCTTTAACCAAAAAAGCCTTTGCCATAAATCCTCCAAATTATAGAAAATAAAAACATACTATTGATTATAGCAAATTAGTACCGAGTCTGTAAAACAAAATACCTGGGAGGACAAAAATATTACTCCTTTTTTCTACTTAACTCATGTTACTCCATAAGTTAAGTAGAAAAAGATTTTACATAAGTAAATCTAGATAAAGCATATTCATTTGCAGGATAAAATCTGAATTTTTGCAACACATGAATCAATGTATATATTTTGAAAATATCTAAAATGTTTATTGCAAAATAAGCAGGAAAGTTGAAATATTAAGCTGAATTTACAGCTTTCTCTAAGAGTTTTCACACCGGTTTTCGACAGTTAATTCGGAAGCTATGGAGGGATTTTTCACTTCGTCTATTGTTACTTGAATTATTTCATCAAGTGAGGCCCCTCCAAATATGACTCTTGCAAATTCGTTGATAGCTCTAATTGAACTGTTGTCTTCCGAGTATTTTCTTACCACCCTCTTGATACCGTTGTAAAGGGTCTGCTCATTATTTGCATTTATTTCGTCCTTGAATATTTCTGCGAACAAAATAGGAATGTTGCATTTTTCCTTTTCAAGGCTTTCTAATTGCCCAATAAGTTTACCGGCTTTGTTGGAATGAGTATTATTTATAGAAGATCGCCTCCGTTTCTGATATGCTTAAAAAATAGGGAAATCCATCCCTTAACCGCTATTTTGTTCAAATAAAATTATTTTATTCATATATATGGACTTAAAAAAACAATAACAGGAGCTTTAAGCGCTCCTGTTATTGTATACTAAGTACTCCAAATGAAGTTAGGTTTTATGGCACGGTTATTTATAATCGTATCCTCCGCCGAATCCATCAAATAAGAGCAGGAAAAGGATTATGAAGAATAAGATCTCGGAATTCCCAAAGAAACCGCCATGTTTTTTGTCGCCCATAATAGCACCTCCGAAAAAAATAAATATGTTTTGCTAATAACACTATATTCAAGAGAGCTTGTTCTGGTTACCTTATGCTATTCTTCCTAGAAAAGTTTATTTTTTTAGCAGACTATAAGGGTTTGGGTAAATGCCTGGAAGTTTTTGGGAACCTATATATTTATACTATTAATATGATGCCAAGTATTATAAGGCATGAACCTGCGAGCTTAATGAAGGTTACTTGCTCTCCTAAGAAAATAACTGAGCAAAGAATAGTAATCAGAGGGGAGCTGGACATGATTATGGTGACGAAGGAAACATCCCCTTTTTTTATTGCTGCATAATATGCAAGATCTCCTACAAGAGTTGCCAGAATAGCTTCTATTCCTATCAATATCCACGAATTAAACGAAATACTCTTTATTTGGGATAGGCTTCCGCTGCATATAACCCAGCTCGTAACCATGCCGGCAGCGAAAAATGTTCTTATAGTAAGCCCGGGCAGCGGTGATATATTACTCAAACCTATTTTGGCGAATATTGGGGCTATTCCCCAGCAGACCATACCGAACAATGCCAGTAAAAAAACCGTCAAATTTTTTCCCTCCGAGTTGTTTTTCTTCATAACCTATTCCTTGCTTAAATTATCGTATGTCCATTTGAAGGAAGAGCCAGCGTCCAGTATATCTATATATG
>JAEZNF010000312.1 GCA_023441845.1 Bacillota bacterium
GGACATGCCAATACACCGAGGGATATGCTTGCCAGGCTTGAAACAATGGTTCTAATGGCAGGAATGGAGCTTCCTGTAAGGGCTATAAGGGAACAAATTGCATCGGCAGTTGATGTAATAGTCCAGCAATCAAGGCTTAAAGACGGAAGCAGAAGAATAACCCATATTACTGAGGTAATTGGGATGGAAGGGGAAATCATAACCCTGCAGGACATATTTGTGTTCAAACAAAACGGAAAAGATGAGAAGGGTAAAATATCCGGGGATTTTGTACCGACCGGAATAAAGCCCAAATTTTTGGATAAGTTTGAGAAGTCCGGAATAATACTTCCTTCGGATTTGTTTATTCCGTAAAAGATAACCGGGGGTTTTGAAAATGCTTCAGTTAACTCTTGCAGCTGCATTCATAACAGTATTCCTTATTGCTTATACGGCTTTAAAGTATTTTTACGGTAAGCACACGGCGGTCTTAAGGCTTAAAAAATATATTAACATTGAAGAGATAAGGGACGAAAAGAAAAAAAGCGTCCACAAAGAATACAAGGTAGGTTTGGGCATAATTGCAAAAGGAATAAACAATGCCAGATTCCTTGATAATTATAAAAAGGGAGTTCAGTTTCTGCTTACAAGAGCCCATGTTCTTTTAAAAGCAGAGGAGCTTATAACCATATGTCTTATACTTTTTTTTGTAACAGGCCTGCTTATTTTTGCCGTAACGAGTTCTGTTCTTTTTACAATAATAGCCTCAATTATTGCATGGCTTTTGCCGACCTTTATTTTAAGGGCCAGGATAAAGAAAAGGATCAAAAATCTTAATGAACAGCTCTCTGACGCAATAGTTCTCATTTCTAATTCTTTAAAGGCCGGATATAGCTTTTTCCAGGCTGTAGATATAGTAGCAAAAGAAATGACCGGGCCTATAGCCGAAGAGTTTGCACTCCTTCAAAAAGAAGTTAACCTGGGACAAACAACGGAAAGAGCATTGGAAAACCTTGTTGAGAGAGTGAAAAGCGACGACCTGGAGTTGGTTGTTATTGCAGTAATGATACAAAGGCAGGTAGGCGGAAACCTGGCAGAGATTCTGGATAATATTTCTTCTACCATAAGGGAGAGGGTAAAAATAAAGGGTGAAGTAAAGACCGTAACTGCTCAAGGAAGAGCGTCGGGCTTTATTATATCACTTCTTCCCGTGGGACTTGGTCTTACACTGTTTGTTATAAACCCGGAACATATAAAAACTCTGTTTACCGACCCCATAGGAATTGCCATTTTAGTGGTTTCAGTATTGTTGGAGCTTATTGGCATTTATTTCATAAGCAAAATTGTTAAAATCGAAATATGAGGTGAAAGCATATGAGCTATATAATTCTTGCGATGGTCTTCATTTCAACAATGCTGCTGGTCTATATAGTGTTTGGGGCTTTTTTCAGGAAAGGGCAGATAATAAGTATAAGGCTTGAGAAAATTGCAAAGGAAGAATCAAAATTATTGGACAGCGAGCTGAATCAACCTTTGTTTGCCAGGGTAATACGCCCTGTGCTTGATGATATAAGCAAGGTTATTTTGAAAGTAACTCCCAAAGAGCTTATTTTAAGCTATGAGAAGAAAGTTATAATGGCGGGTAACCCGTTCAATCTTTCAGTTAAGGACTGGATGAATATTCAGGTTGCCATTATAATATGCTTTCCGTTTTTAACCGCTCTAATAGGTTTTTATTTGGGAATGGAAGCAAGAATAATCATATTTGCGGCGCTAATTGAAATTGGCATAGGTTTGATGCTTCCGAAGCTGTTACTTAGCAAGAAAACAGGAGAGAGGCAAAGAGAAATAAATAATTCACTTCCGGATGTTCTGGATCTTTTGACGGTAAGCGTCGAAGCCGGGTTAGGATTTGACGGAGCCCTTGCAAAGGTAATAGACAAAATGCCGGGTTCTTTAGCCGATGAGTTTGGGAATGTCCTGCAGGAAATGAAAGTCGGCAAACAAAAGAGGGATGCGCTTAAAGATATGGCTGACAGAGTGGGCATCCATGATCTGTCGACCTTTGTGGGCTCTGTTATACAAGCTGATCAACTGGGTGTAAGCATCGGTAATGTTTTGAGAATTCAATCCGAGCAAATGAGGCAAAAGAGAAGGCAGCGTGCTCAGGAAAAAGCTATGAAGGCCCCGGTAAAAATGTTGATACCAATGGTATTGTTCATATTTCCAACTATTTTTTCAGTATTGATAGGCCCCGTTATTATTAAGGTAATTCATGTGTTTATGAAATAAGTTCACAAAATTTTAATATTTATTTCATAGATTTTTAAACTTTAAAGGGTATTATTTTTATAGTGGGTTTTATGCCTTTAATATAATTTTCCCCCCCTTAAAAAGAGCTGTTACAGCTCTTTTTTATTGGTCCATAAATTTCATGTAAAAAAACCTCTTGCAAAGGGATTTATATTATGCTATAATGCTTTTTGTCACAGCGTTGCGGATTTGTGTAATGGTAGCACAACTGATTCTGGTTCAGTCTGTCAGGGTTCAAATCCTTGATCCGCAGTTACGATTTTAAAACAACAAAAAGCCCTTGATACAAGGGCTTTTTGTTGTTTTTGGGTAATTTTTGGCTTAAGACTGATGATCAACAGCGACAAAATGGTATAAAGTTACAGCTGTCTACTCGTGTGTGCATAACTGGGGTAAGTAGGTTGAGATACATGGATGTTTGTGATAGACAACAGAACATGAAACAAATTTTGAGAACCGAATTTAAGAAAAGGAGATTGATAAATGATAATTGTTTATGAATCAAAAACGGGTTTTACTAAAAGGTATGCCGATATGCTCGCTGCGAAGACAGGACTAAAGGTTTTCCGGGTGAAGGAGATTTCAATGGTTAATCGGGATGAAGAAATCATTTTTCTTGGCTGGATGAAAGCCGGGAAGATACAGGGTCTTGATAAATTGCGAAAACATAACGTCAAAGCTATTTGCGGGTCGGGTACAGGGCGAACCGCTGAGCCAAATACCGAAACAGTTACCGCCAGGAATAAGATTGAAAGCAAACCGTTTTTTTATCTGCGTGGCGGATGTTTACCTTTGAAAGAGTTAAAGGGTATGGATAAAATCATGCTGTCCATGTTTTTAAAGATGCTTAAAGGTCGTAAGGACAAAGATGAGAAAACCGAAGAAGCGATCTTCAACATTCAAAACGGTTTTGACGGTGTAAAAGAGGAAAATCTCGAACCAGTACTTAAATTGCTAAACGCAAAATAAGAAGGGCTGTTTATCAAAAATGTGGTGATAACCGGCAGTACACGAGGCATTGGTTTTTCAATGGCAAGTGAGTTCCTGCAAGCATTACGCTATCCGGTGGGGGTGAAACCCTGCCGGAAGCAGCTCATACCGGACTGTCGTCTTTTGAGAGGAAATACATCTATATTCGATGTAACGTCCAGGAAAAGGCAAGTCTGCAAAGCCTCTGGGATAATTCTCTGGAACAGTGGGGCGGTGTAGATATATGCGGGACAAAACACGCCGCATATGTTTTCATGGGAAACGGGCGAAACTTATACTGAAAACGTTATTAGCACCAATATTATAGGTATGATATATGGTTCTCAAATTGCAGCAGCGGGAATGCTAAAACAAGGACATGGCGCTATATACAGCATGGAGGGTTTAGGCACCAATAATATGATACAGCCAAAGACAATACTTTATGGGACCACCAAGTATGCATTAACGTACTTTATGAAAGGACTTGCGAAAAATAGCGATGCTGTATCGCTTTTTGAGCAATGGATAAATTCGATTATAAAGTTGTTTATCTATAAGGAATTTAGGAGAATAATATGGAATTTAAACCAGGAAAGGCAGGGGTAGCTCACACCATATACAGTTAATAGAATACAACATGGTGATCAACAAGTTTACCGTCACAATAAATAAGCTTACCTGAGAAAAATCTGCCGTCTTCAAGCCATTTTAAGAATAACCTCTGTCTCCTTCCCACAGGTTTAGTTCCAAAACTTCCGGGTCGGGAATCCACTTTAGGATTCCTTCGCTTGAATCAATTAAGTCGGCGTTAAAGTCAGTCGCAGTAAATAGAAATGTGTATTCGTCTTCGTTATTACTGAAAAGAGGAAAAGTAAGAATGCCGCGTAACCTGGGGTTTTTAACCGATAAGCCGCTTTCTTCAAGAATCTCTCTAATGACACACTCTTCAGGAGTTTCACCGTCCAATAATTCATATTAATAATTATGGGATGGCTAAACCTATTGCAATGATGGGGCCTATATTAGAAGTGAAAGGATAAGAAGAACTATGAATTACATAATATTTGATTTAGAGGCGACTTGTTGGGAAAATGACAGGTCAAAAGCCTGCGAAATAATTGAGATTGGTGCAGTAAAATTGAACAGCAGGCTAGAGGTCGTTGATACCTTTTCAAAGTTCATTAAACCTGTTATATATCCTGTACTTTCCGATTTTTGTACGAAACTTACAAGTATAGAGCAAAGAGATGTTGATTTGGCGGATATTTTCAAGAATGTTATGGTGGAATTTGAAGACTGGATCACTTCTGAGAATACTGAGGTAGCTTTATGCTCGTGGGGATTCTATGATAAAAAGCAGATACAAAAGGAATGCAAAATAAAGAATTACTCAGGCAGAATCCACAGCGTTCTTGATAAGCATATTAGCATAAAACATCAATTTGGTGAAATCAAGGGTATTAATCCTTGCGGTATGAGCCGGGCATTGGAGTTGCTTGGAATACCTTTAGAAGGTACACACCACCGGGGAATTGATGATGCAAAAAATATTACAAAAATCTTTGTGGCAATATTTGATAAGCTTAAAATGCCATAACTATCAGCAGATGTTTCATTTTAGAGCAGTTGCTATTGGACGCATTATCCAAGGTATTATAAGGATGTAGAATTCCGGGAAACAAGATTTACAAAACCTTTTAATGAGAATAGAATATAATAAAAAGGTAAAAGGAGCAGAAGAATGAGCGTAGAATTGAAGCGAGCAAGGATTAATGTCTCCTTGGGCAAGCAGGAAGCAGATCTTGTTATAAAGAATGGAAATATAGTTAATGTCTTTACTAAGGAAATTATTAAGGGTGATATAGCCATTTATAATGATTTGATAGTAGGTATAGGAAACTATAACGGCAGGAAAGAGATTGACGCTGCCGGTAAGTATATATG
>JAEZNF010000371.1 GCA_023441845.1 Bacillota bacterium
TGCTTGTCAATTGGTTTAACAAGATAATTTAGTGGGCTTGCTGCATATGCCTGCAAGGCAAACTGCGGTTCTGTGGTAGCATAGATGATTTGCGCTTCACGGTCAAGACGACGGATTTCTTTACCTAATTCTAATCCGCTCACCATAGGCATGACGATGTCCAATATGTAAAGGTGAAAGCTCTCTTCCACAATAGCATTCAATAACCCATCCGGGTGGGAGAATTCCGTCACCTCGGCGTCAAGACTACTGGCGGATATGTACTGGTTTGTAAGTAGCACCAGGCTTTTCAGGTCATCCTTCATATCATCACAGATAGCAATACGAAGCATGGCTATCACCTCCTTGATCAGACATCTTTTGCTGTAACTTGAATACTATCCCTGGTTTATTTAAATCTTATAGCTGTCGTATCATGTTCGAGGTTTTATTGCATTTCCTCCATAACTCAACTAGAATATTATAATCTATTTGGCTTCAATTAACAATTAAAGTTATGTAAACACTTTCAAAAATGCCCACAACTGACAATAGTTTTCTAATCTGCATCTTGGGATTCATACCCATTCAGAATTCAATAGGCTCGACTTCTTATGCCGCTTTTTATCGGCTACATAAACTGGACCCTATGTCTCCTTGGATTCACTATGTAACGGTTTCGCTACACAAAACATAAAAGTGAACAGGGCAAATACTACACCGACGCTCGGAAACCATGGCTGTTCTACGTGAATGTCGAGATAGAAAATGGCAATAATGCTGTACAGATACATAGCTGCCCAAAAAATCAGCATCGGAATATCCCATTTGCCGAAAGGCAACGGCTTGATTCCCAGACGAACTGTCTGACGCGCAATAGCAATTGCCGTGGCCACCCAAATCAGCAGAAACGCAGTGCAGGAAAACCAGTCGTTAGTGAGAGCATTCAGGCCAAGGGCACTCAGGCTGCCGATGATAGTTATCATGATTGCGCCCAGAGCGATTAAGAGCATAGAAATGGTTTGCTTGATAAGGTCTTTTTCTATCACAGTCTCGTTCTTTTTTAGCGTCAACCACACCACTGCGGGCGTTTCGATCATGTAACCAAGAAAGTTAACCCAGATGATACTCATGAAAGTACTTTGGGTAATACCTGTGCTGATGGGCTTACCGACCCATGTCCAGAATCCCCCATCCAGGCGGATAGCTACTACATCCAGCAGAATATCCATTGTTACAATAAAGAAACCGGCACAAAGAGCGGTAAGGAATTTCCCAAAGCATAGCTTTTTTGCAAGCTTAATGCCATAAACAGTCAAGCCCCCCCACATAAGCCCGCCAAACACCGGGAACTGTCTTGGGACAGAACCGAGATTCAACCAGAAGCCTGGGTTATAGTAGTAGATACCAGTTACAGCAACTGCCAGCAGCTCCATGGTAAAGCCAACAAGCGCCGCCGCACCAAAGGTGAACAGGCTGTTATAATCTTTCTTCCTGATCAGATCCACCAGCATAATAGTAACGATAATGTAGCACATCAGCTCAAAAGCATTAATCCAATTCATTGTCGTAACCCCAATCATTTACGTATAGATACTTACTAAAACTTATTGTACGACACAGTATCAATCAACTGCTTAATACTGGTATGACCCGGATATGGTTTTGCGTCTTCAGCCGGATAACCCAGAGCAAGAAGACTGACCGGTTCATAATTCTCCGGTAATTGGAACTCTTCCCGAATTGCTTCCGGAATAAAATGCATGATCCAGGTTGAGCCTATCCCCAGATTGGCTGCTTCTAGCATCATATGCGTTGTGACGATTGAAGCATCAATATCACCGCTTATTTTTCCATCATATTCTCTTTTCCAGCAAAGATTCTTATCATAACATGTTAGAATCGCAAGCGGTGCATTAAAATGACACACCGTACATTTTCTGTACCTTGCCAAAGCCTCAGCACTTTGGATCACCAATATTTTCTGTGGCTGAATATTACACGCTGTAGGAGCTACCTGACCTGCCCTCAATATTGCATTAATTTTTTCCTGTTCAACCGGTTTACTTACAAAACTCCTAACGGAGAACCGTTTTTCCGCTAATTGTAAAAAGTCCATTGCGTTATTCTCCTCAAATTCAAATTTGATTTGCTAACTCTTCTACGCTCCCTATGACAAAATCATATCCTATTATTGGTGAAGAGTAAATGCTTTATGAAATCAAGCATGCAGACTGTAGCTATCCACTCAGTGGCTTAGCACATTGATATTACTAACATAATGAAAATTTTAATGGTAAAGATAAAAAGCGAAGCATTCGCTCCCTGAAAAATCAGGACCGTCAGCTGAGCCGGCGGTCCTGATTTTCATTAATTGGTCTTTTCAAATATATATGTCTGACTTATGTCTGATGCCTCTGTCCACAGGATGATATTAGTGCCATCCTTTATTTTCCCACCTGAAATACCTGCATAAAGCCCTGTGCTATCCATGATTCGGTAGGATCCGTTATCCTGTTTTGTTATTGTAAAGGTTATAGCGCTATTATCGGTTCCGGAGCCGGATTGTGTAAGCACCGTTCCTTTTGTTCCACTACTTTTCCACCATCTGCCGGAATGTACACTCTGAATAGTATATTGATTGTCTTTCGCCTTGGTAATCCTGAACTTTTGATTAGTACCACTATTGTTCGTATAGAGAATGAGTTTTGCTCCATCCTCTTTGCTTTTTCCATTTACATCGATGACGAAGCCTGGGTCTTTTGATGACTTGATATAGTAAATACCGTCATCTTTCAGTTCATCACTTGTGTAAGCAAAGGCTACTGATTCCGGCGTGTCAGCGGGGAAAAATGTGAACTCGGCATTCGTAGGGGCATCCATATTTTTTTGTGCAGATAGGATGACGGGTGTTCCATCTTTTATAGTCCCGGAAGCAGTTAGTACCAGTCCGGTGTTAGCGGACGGGCGCAGGCTGTATCTGTTGTTATCAAAAAAGCCGGCATTGTTTTCAAAATAGATATTCCAGAGATATGGACCGCTTACAGGTTTTGCTCGTACCCCTTTTGCTGCGGTGCCGTCTACCCCTAAATACTTTCCGTCAGCCATTCGCAGAGTAACTTGATGGTTTCCCTTGTTTTCCACATAAAACTCTGTTGCTTCTCCAAGTACTGCGTTTCCTTTGGCATCTATGTCCAGACTCACGATATTGTTTACATGGTCATACATAAGCTCGTACCAGCCATTGCGGGATAATAGCATAGCGTCGGGGTTTGTAACGTATGTGACAGGACCGCTGCCGGAAGGAACACGGAACTCTTGGATAGTAGTCTTTGTATCTTGCTTTTTCGGGGCAGAACCGCCGATCTTGGCCGCTATGTCAGCAGGAACTACGAATACTCTTAAGACATAAAAAGCAGCGCCGACTTTACCGTATTTGGATGTAATCGATTTATCAGATGTAGATGTACTGAAAGAATATTCATTACCATTCGCTGCTATAATAGAGCCACTCTGTGCAAGCCCCGCTCTTTCACGGTCATCGTAATCAGTGGCATATGTCACTGTTGGCCACAGGGCGCCATACTCAAAATTTATACTGTTATAAGGTCCAATCGTATACTCCGTTTGCTGCCACTGGAGTGTATCATATGGAG
>JAEZNF010000383.1 GCA_023441845.1 Bacillota bacterium
GACATATAATGTGTAAAAAGTGGCAACGTTTTGAACGCGAAGAGCAGGGTCTTTCAATGTAGACGGATAGTGTAGCGACAATCTGTAAGTAGAGATACCCTGACGGGTATAATTTGTACCGGCATTATTAGACCATACACCCGGAACTTTCATGAACGAATCCATTTGCGGTTTCTGTCCAAAATTAAAATCCTCCGGCATCAGCAGTTTGCTCCAATAGAATTCCCACTGCCCATCTAATGCAACTAATTTATTATTATTAAAATCGATGTTTGACAAATCTGCCCTGCCGTTATTCGTAGTGACTGAACCTGGTGATAACATGCTGACCAGGGAAAATAGCATTATTGCAGGAACGGATATAACGAGCAGTATCCGCCATTTTGAACTGATTTTTAACAAAAGTTTCCTTAAGTCCATAATTTACTATTCTCTTTCAGTTTTATGCACATCTTAGATATCATATATTTCGGAAGTTTTGTAAAAAAATTTATATGTTGAATTTACAAATATAAAAAACGTCTGTATAGAGGAACGGCTTTATCACTTTTGACGGTAATTGCTATGATTTACATTATTATGTTTTTGAATTTAACGTTTCTCCACTTAAAACTTTTTTAACGACTGTTAGCATAAGTTATCTGTATCTTACCCGTTTTATTAGGAGCACCTCGCAAATTCCACTCGTCATTTTAAGATAATTTATCTGACAAGGTTAGGGTGTTAGTGAGAAGCAGACACCCTTTTTAATTGGAATATTATTGCGATGCCGTTGGAAATATTGGAAAAGTATATATATAAATAATTGTAAGACCCCCTCTACCCATAATATCTTAAAGATTTTATGGATAGAGGGGGACAGGTAGTAATAGAACAGGGTTATGAATTCTTTACTGCTATATTAAACTTTCTTATTAAACTTTGCCGCAATTTTCATTACATCAGTCATATTTATAGCACCGTCATTGTTCAAATCATATGATGAAACATATCTTGCCTGCCCCTTGCTGGTATTAAATGCACTTGCAAGAATCATAATATCGGTCATATTTATAGCCCCGTCATGGTTGAGATCTTCTATAGCCGAAGGAGTATTGGTAGGGGTAGCAGTGGGAGCTTTGGTAGATGTAGGAGAAGTTTTAGGGGTTGATGTTGGAACAGGTGAAATACTGACTGTTTTTAGATAATCATTAACTGCTGTCTGCCTGCTGTTAATATGCTTTACAATATCATCACATGCTGAATTAAAAGCAGCTTCTCCTCCGGTCAGGAGAGTTATATCACTTGTTTCTCCTTCTGCTCCTACAATATATGGTTTTATAAGGGATTGATATGCCCTTACCTTTTTCGTAATTTTGTCGGGATCCATACAACCTTTTATTGCTTGCTGCATTTCATAATGATAGATATTTTTATAAACCGGATCATCCAACAATTTTCTGATTAACGGCCATTTATCGCTTACTTCATTTAGTGATAAAGATGTACTACCGCCGCCGAATCCGCCTCCGAATCCACCGCCGAATCCGCCTCCGCCCATCATACTTGCGGACATGGAAAGGTTATGATCCCATGTTATCCATATTAATCCGGCATTATTTTTAACGTCATTATACAAATAATAGTTGTGAGCCATTGATCCGTAGCAGTCCCAGTTTACTACAGCAGTATTGATGGCAAGCCATCTTAAGAAGCTTCTTGAATTAAAATATTTTTCCAGGTTTGCTCTCCAAGCTGCAGGATCGGTTTTTGAAGCAAATAACGCTGTATGTGCTCCTTTTACATCACTCCAGTCAGCGGCCTTCTTATTATTTTTCTTTTCAAATGCTTCCTGTCTGAATGGTGATGTCCAATCGGCACCTGTTCCCTCAGGCTTATAACAGTTTCCGCTGTCATCCCCGAATTGATCCTTTAACATGGCATCGGACGGATCTTCTACCATATCGTATAATCCCCAATATTTAGGCCCGCTCCCGGTATCAACATACACTCTGCAGAATGAGCTTTTTGCAGCCGGAACACCGCCTTCTCTAAAGATTTCGGCTGTAACCTTTTCCTTCATAAATGAATTGTCATTCCAGTTATTACAGAATGTCAGGCAGCCAAAACCATAAAAATGTTGATCCATAATTTGAGGATTCTGATCTTCGTATTCATCAAAGTTTAATCTGAACGGAAGTTTGGTTTTAGTTTTCAAATTGGCAAGAGAACTGTTGCCTTTATACCTGAAGCCTACATTCCACCACGTTTTTCCGTCATAAGTAACTGTAGACGGCACGTAAATAGGCTCTGTAGTACTCATCATACTTATAGTCTGCAAATTGTCCCTGATTTTCTTGTAATCGGATGAGCTTATTTTTATATCCAATCTTAAGACTTTATCACTTGGAAATATACGTTCATAGTCCGGATCTGCACTTTTGGAATGTGTTTTTTCGGTCCAACCTTTAGGCCTTCCGATAAATACTCTTTTAGATTTGGTATCTATGTTTCCTGCAGCATCTTTAACTGTCAGCTTTACATTAAAATCATCCGTTTTGGAAAATGAATGGGTTACAGTAACGCCGGTAGCCGTTGTGCCATCCTTGAAATCCCACTCATAGCTTACGATACTACCATCAGCATCACTTGAAGCAGATGCATCAAATGTAACCATTTCATTTAATGCCGGAGTAACATTTGAGATTTCAAATTTCGCTACTGGTGGAGTGGTATCGCCGGCAGCGAAATTAATTGAAAAGCAACTGCTTGAAATGAGAACCGCAATAATTAAAAAGCTCAACAATTTACTTCTTTTTTTCAACATAAAGATTCTCCTTAATATAAATTTGCAAGACATCCTCCTTACTTTTCCGGTCATTTGGGCGGGAAAAGTATCTGTATAGACTTTCCGAAGACCGATAGATCTCCGGTGACTTACTTTATAAAAGTAAGCGACCGCTAAGTCTTATGCCGGTCTGGACCTTGATAAATAGAAGTTGTTTTCTTTTTTTACCTGTTTTCCACGGTCTGGTGAAAGCTTCGGCCCTCAAGTTTACTCCGCGTCGACTTCCTCCTTATTGCAGTCGGTAAATTCATGCCTTCTGACCTCAGAGCACAGGGAAACTATAAATCAAGATATTATTGCTGGCAGTGTTAATTATAATAAATGTACTGATGTAGTAAGTCTGGATTACATTGTAAAAATTTTCATGCAATTATATTTTATAACGGGACAAAGAGCTTTACAATTTCATAAAATGCTAAATAATTGAATAATTTGTTCTTTAGGGACAGATTACAATGATATTTGAAAATCGGTATTAAAATTATGTCTCAATATGATATGATTCCTGATAAAGGTTATCTGGTAACGGTCGTGGACTTCGATAGCTGCTATTCATATGCAAATACTCTGGAAGAAGCGGTTTCTATCGTGTCGGATGAGCTTTCCGAAAGAATAAGAGACGGAATTGTATCAAGCGGTGAGCTACCGGCAGCAAGTTCTGTGGTGAAATGAAATTAATGAACAAGGATGACTTTATGATGATTTGTGTAAAAAACACTTCATTGAGATTTTAAATATTACGGTCAAAAAAACAATCTTATAAAACACTTGGGCTATGAAGTGCTTTGGGTATGGCAAGTGAAACAAAAGGCTTGGAAGCGTTGAGGTCCCGAGCCTTTTGTTTATGAAAAAACACTAACAGTAATGCACCGGTTGTTGTTAAAGTACTGAAAAAGGTTACTTCAATTGCGGCAGGTGATCAATTCTGTGTGACATGGTTTTACTCTACACTCTTTAATGCCTCTACCATATTAATTC
>JAEZNF010000407.1 GCA_023441845.1 Bacillota bacterium
TAACAGTGTCTTTCTACTTCCTTAACTATCGTGAGAGGCTTCATTTCTATACCTTCATCATATGCATACGCTGTGTCACAGTAGCTGCACCTTAAGTTGCAACCGCTGAATCTGACAAACACCGTAGGAAAGCCTGTTAATAGGCCCTCTCCTTGTATGCTCAAAAAAATTTCATTTACCTTCATAACCGCTTATCATCCCATATCACTTTTATCTATTGTTATAAAGCTTGTAGGGGTTTCCCAGAGCACAACCTTCTCGAGTTCACAATTGGTTTCCCCAAGGACCCTGTCGAGCGTATCCCATATCCATACGCCTAAAAGCTCGCAGGTAGGATTAAAATCAAATATTTCATTCAAATATTTGTGGTCGATATAATCCAAAACATTATCCTTTACCATATCATCAAGATCATGAAAATCGACCACCAGACCATTTTGATCGGCAACACCCTTAACCGAAACTTCCAGCTTGTATGTGTGGCCGTGAATGTTTTTGCATTTGCCGTTATAATTATTTAAATGGTGCGCACTGTCAAAAGTAAAAACTTTCGTTATACTTATTTTTCTTTGTTTCATTTATTAGTCCTTTCAGAGATTCCATTTCTCAAATTTTTTCATACTCAATTGGATCCTCTATACCGGCTTCTTTAAAGCCTTTTAAGCGAAGAGTACAGCTGTCGCAAACTCCGCAGGCCTTTTCACCGCCTTTATAGCAACTGGATGTCAAGTGCAGCGGGGCCCTGTTATCACACGCAAGTTTTATTATCTCCGCTTTCGTAAGATTTATCAAGGGTGTAAGTATGTTTACCGGCCGGCCTTCAACTCCGCTCTTGGTACCTACTCTGACAGTTTCACGGAAGGCTTCGATAAACTCGGGCCTGCAATCGGGGTAACCACTGTAGTCAATGGCGTTAACACCTATATATATTGCTTCTGCGCCTACCACTTCAGCGTAGCCGACAGCATAACTCAAGAATATTATGTTCCTAGCCGGTACATAGGTAACAGGAATAAATTCTGAGCCCTTATAATCGGGAACATCTATTTTTGAATCGGTTAAGGCACTGCCGCCTACATTTCCGATCTTAATAACATTATAATTTTTAATTTTATAGTACCTGGCAATCAGGCCTGCACGGTGCAACTCCCTTCTATGCCTCTGCCCATAGTCAAAGGAAATCGGAAACGCTTCATATCCCTCTTTTATAGCAACCGATAAGCAGGTTGTACTATCTAGCCCTCCTGATAACAATACCACAGCCTTTTTCATGAACTAGCTCCCCCTCTTTCATCAGTCTGCTGCGACGTGCATGCAGCATCCAATCGCACCGTTTATTTGCGTATATTCCGGCACAATAACATTATCAAAAATCGACTGACTTTTTATGTATTGTATAAAAGCATTATTTTCAGCAACTCCACCTGTCACAACAATACTTTCAGACGGAAATCTTTCAGCCAATGGTTTTATCCTCTTAAACAAGGAATAATTAATACCGGCAGCCAATTCTTCAAGTGCATATCCTTCAGAAATACACCCGATAAGCTCCGATTCCGCGAAAACAGCGCATGTTGAACTTAACTCAACCGGATTTTCGGAATACTTTTCTACATCACCAAGCTTCATTCCCAATATGTTTGCCATATTCTCAAGGTACCTGCCGCATGAAGCCGCACATTTATCATTTAAGATCAGATCATTTACCCTCCCCTGCCTGACGGAAATAGCTTTGCAGTCTTGTCCGCCAACATCAAGAAGAGTAAAATCCTGTAGGCCTGTCTGCCATATGGCCCCCAGTGTATGAGCCTTTATTTCCAGTATAACCTCCGCACCCTCAACATTAACATTGTTCCGTCCATATCCCGTACTGACTACCTTATCGAATTGCCCAAAATTCAGGCGCTCGAAATCAACAAATATATTTTTATCGGATTTTCTGCAAAAATCCTTATAAAATTCGGATGTTCCAAACACCCTATAGTGCTCAAGTTTATTATCTACAAGCATAACTATCTTTACCGCACGGCTTCCAAGGTCAATCCCCAAGACTTTCATCAGCACATCACCTCTATTTTAACATTTCGATAAAGGATTCAATTCTAAGTTTTGTCCTTGCGTCAACATCCAGCGGCCTGTCACCTTCAAGAGTCAGAACAGGTACGCCAAGTTCTTTCCTTATAACTATATCCTCTATTCCTCTGAAGCAAAAGGACTGCGTATAGTGAATAACACCTTTTATATCCCTTAACTCTATCTGCCGCTTTATATCATTAAGGCGCCCATCAATACCATATGGATAAGTAAACTGCCTGTAGACTTCAACAAGATCGTCCGATCCTATCCCGTCAGCCATTGTAAACTGCCTTTGGACCTCATTATAAACCACCCTGGCACCCTTCTGTTCAATAAATTCGTATAAATTGCCATAAATAGGCGGTACTCCTATATAGCCCAGCCTTAATTTATTATTCGCAGGTATCCTTGATTCTATTTGCTCAATACTCTTGTCCAGGCTCTTTTGAAAGTTTGTATAATCACCGTTAAAATCACTGCTCGAAACCTGCCATATATGATTTTCAAAGCCGGATGCCTTATTATGCTTCCATGTAAGCTCATCAAGATAAGCCAGCCTGACTCTTACTTTATCCAAATCTTTTTTCACCTCGGTGCAGGAATCCAAGCTTACATTGAATTCTACACAAAGCTTTGATATTTCTCTTTTAACATCTTGGTAATCGCGTGAATTGGGGTATGAAAAAGGTATGCTTCTAAGCCCTAATAGCTGAAGCACTTCCAGAAGCGCCTTTGTGTTTGAGCAATCCCCCTCAACAACCCCAACTATTATATCAAAGTCCTTTTTTTCCGCTAAA
>JAEZNF010000599.1 GCA_023441845.1 Bacillota bacterium
TTTAGTTGATTGATCCAGACACAAAACGGATCCGCAGTTACTTTGTCCAGTACGATAGCCTTTGCGTTGTAAGGGTCAATGCCGAGTGATGGGTCTAAAATATCCCTTAAGGGTATCTTGACATGCTTCCACCCGTTAGTAACCGTACAGTAATTCGTTATTGGACTTGTTATTGTCTTATCAACACCCGATGCACGTTCGCTCACATGATCGACCACACCTATTGCAAACTGCTCTCCGCCGTTTTTACCTTTCACATTAAATTCAAGGTATCCGTTGGGAACGTACTGAGATACATCATGACAGCACCATTCAGCCAATGTAAGTATGACCGACATCCATGATGTCATCTTCGATGTAAGATTAAATCTTAAAGATGGCAAATTTTCATATGTTACCTGTGTGTCAACAGGTAAGTTACTGTTTACGGTTTCCAATTCGCCTCCACCGCAGCCGCACCATCCGCCGGTCTTGTCTTTGAAAACATAAAAGTCCGGAAGATTCCTCCATCCGGCAGGAGCGCCTGCATTGACTGTTATCACGGGCCCGATAACAGTAGTACATACTAATGCAATACAAACACAAAGAACTAGTAAACATTTCTTCATCATACTTTCCCCCTAATTAATATCTGTCTGCCTTTAGGCATTTGCATTTTATCTCTTAGTCACAGAATGCCATTTATTACGCCAATAAATAAGCTAAGATAAAATGTTAATCACGAAACATATAGTTTGGTTAATTGTTATTGTCCTTTAAAATGAACCCTCCTTTCCCGGACAAATATTGTCAAAACACAAATTAATTGCATTCCTATTTATAGATAAACAACTTAAGATTGAGTTTATCCAATGCTCAGAAAGCGTTAAGGCATCGCTATTTTTCGCATTGGTTATCATAAGGTTTAAAATTGTTTATCTTTAGTATTGGTTTAATTCCATGAAATACTGTCAACATAAATATATCCGTCAAATCTCTTTTCCATTGCTGCGATTTTGACCCCTATTCTCCTAACAGGCAATATTTCATCATCCAGAACTTTCAATTTAATTGTATTCCACTTATTTGGAGTAAGGTCGGAGTATAGAGTCCAGTTTCCTTTCCACTCCCATTTCGAATTTTGATAAAACGGTTCAACTGCTGTTATTTCAGCGGTATCAGGAATCCACACATGAAATACAATAGTTGTTCCCTGCTTTATGCCGGGGTCAACATTTGAAGTATCTACATACTCGTCACACCCGGGTCTCATACGGATTTTCAAACTATTTGATCCGGCATATGCATTATCTGAATTGTTAAAAAACTCAACTGCGTTTGTAGTTTTAAAATCCTGGAAACCGTTTTCAAAATTGTACTGTGCCGTATCAGTCTCTTTTGCCATGTCAGAATGGATTATTATCTGCGTTGGTTTTAAAGCAATAGTTGCAGTTGCATAAGATTCAGGAGTTCTAAACGCAGCCGGAGTAACCTGTACTTTTTTAGTAAATTCAGGTGTGAATTTTGGTTTTGGTGTATTGGAAACAATTTGTGTATGCGCACTTACTGAAGCATTGGGAGCAACGGTATAATGAGGGGTACCAACCTCCTGAACTTTAACCGGTGTAGGCCCAGTCAATTTTTTAATATTTTTTACATCCAATGGGTACAATCCATTACTTTTCAATATACTATACAGGTTACCTGACTTTATTTCTTCAATTGTTATAGAAGCTCTCTTTTCTTTTATCTTTTCATAAACCATGTACTTTCCCATGGAAATATTATTTTCCATAGACTTTTCCTTATAGGATTCAGGCACTTTTATAATTTGAAAGTTGAATTTCCGGCCATATGCTTCATGGAGCTCAACTTTTAATCTTTCAAGCTCAGATTCAAGTGTTTTTTCCGTATTTATCCTGTTCTTTTTAAACTCGCTGGATTTGTTATTCAGAGCTGCAGATACAAGCAGGTACTTTGAATTCTCTTTATTTGCATTCAAATAGCCTTTTTCGATGGCATTATCTATATATTTTTCCAGAGCTTCTATAAGAGGAATATTTTCCAGCTCAATATTACGTATCAATAAATCAGCATCTTCATTTAGGGGACGTATATCCTTTACGATGCTCTTACTGTCAACTGCAAACTCAATACTTGGATTTATATCTACGTCAATAAAGACCATAGTTTCGCTGCTATAAAAGAATTTCAAATATCCGAATACCAACATCAGCAATGCCGCAATTCCTGCCATTGCCGGTATATAACTATTTATTCTTCTCCGCTTGATATTCAATATGTCATTATGAGAAAAAAATACTTTTTGCCCTAAAAACATGTTCTCACTTTTTTTAATTGCGAGGACTTTGCTTTCAGCAGTCAATACAACTGCTCTATTTTCTTCCAAACCAATTATCAACCCTAAATATTTCATAGTACTCCCTCCCTTTCTTCAAAGTGAATGGGAAACTCTTTCAATCTATCCTGGTTACTTATTAAAACCAGGCAAATTGCTATAATAAATGCCCTGTGGTTTTCAATTGTTCTATGGTGAACCTTCAGTCGATTTACCAATTCAGATCGAGGTATTTTCCTGGTCTTTATAAGTCTTCCATACAAATCTTCATCTTTTAATATCTCTTTTGCTATTCTAATGCACAGACACCTGGTATCCCTATGTTTAGGGGAATTTTCTATTAAATCATCCCATGTTATACCAAATTGCATTAAATTCTGTTGTAAAATCAGTATATCTTCTTTTAACTCCACTTCTTCATATTGGTGTTGTGCATTAGAAACAAGGTATCTTTGTTCAAAATGTTCGTTATACTCAATACTTGAAAACGGTAAAGTTTTATCATTTCTTTTTATACTTCTTAAATAATCAACAATCCTGTGACTAATCATAATGTATGAGTACTTGTAAAAGTCACCTCTCCTATCCAGATCATAATGTTCTATTGCTTCATTAAAAGCAGACAGGCCTATACTAAATTCCTCATCATTTTTAATATCTATATGTCTTTTTAATACTCTACACAGTGATTTTTTGATAAAAGGCATACTTTCACTTATAAACCTATCCCTAAGCTCTAAGTCCCCTCTTCTGATATCACTTATTATTTCAATTATAGAGTCGGCAGAGAATTCATCTCTTTTTTTTAGAAAGTCCAGTCCCAACAATAACACCACTCCCTCTTATTAAGGCGTAATGATAAAACTTTTTCATGTGGCTTGTCAGATTTTTTTTAATTTAATTCGGAAAAATCTTATAATAGGCCTAATACCGGCATAGGTCGTTTATCTTTTTTAGGATATCACAATAGGTGATGTGCTATGTTGCAAATTAGCGGCTAACATATACATATATTGATATAAATATACTTATGTGCTATTGATTAACATAATCATATGATCATGTCGACTTTATACACTATTACTCCAGATCTAAACAATGTTGTATTTGAAAGATAAGAAAAAGACACAGATTGAAAAATACATTCCCGTAACTGTATTTTAATACTTGGATACGCCCTTTAAGAAATAACATGTCTTGTATTATTAATTTATGTTAATCTTTAAAAACATAGCTATCTGATTTTCAGCCTGTAGTAAAATTGTTTTATACACGCTTTCTTTGTTCTTCGGCCTTTTTTCCGGCCGACAATGCGTGGTATTTCTCAGATTAAATCAATTTGACTTCATAAACTATTTCAATAACATTTCCAAATGTGCACTTATTCTTTTCTACAATGCTTAAGTTATTTTTTTGTGAATAGCCCTTGAATAAGTTTTGGCTGGCATAATTGCTTTCAGATATTGAGAGTTCTACCTTTTCAAACTTATTCTCTTTGGCTGTATGAAATAATGAATCCAATAATAAAGTTGCAACACCTTTACCCCTATAATCTTTATGTACACATATTTGCCAAATAAATATTGAACCTTTATCAATACTTGGCATACCACTAACAAACCCAATTATCCTATTATTTTCTTCTACTACTTTACATGTTGAATGGTAATAGTTTTCCAGAATCCAATAAGCATAAACATTATAAGGTGCGACATATGGCCCGCATACTTCAACTAAATTCAGTATCTGGCTGGCGTCGCCTTCTCTAAGGTCCCTTGCTTCCACATTTACAACCTCCTTCCGGTTACATGCACAACACCGTCCGAACCGGGTCCCGGAGGGTACCCCATAAGTGCAGACGGTGTTATAAGTATCTTCTACATGGAATGATCCATGTAGCAAAGCTAAGTCCTTCACATTTAAAAACATCACAAAGAATGTGTTCAATTTTAACTGCCAAAATTTGAGCCAGACTTATATTTATGCTCTTATATATTATATATTAC
>JAEZNF010000667.1 GCA_023441845.1 Bacillota bacterium
CAAAATCCCTCGGGATTGCAAAAGGCAGCAACAATAAATTTTACCCCAACGCCAATATAACAAGAGAAGACATGATGGTTATTATTGAAAGGGCTGTCAATACGCCAGAGCCCGTTCTGGTATATCCGGGCGATGAGTCACTGGCATATTTCAGTGATAGAAATCTCATAAGCACTTATGCCAGAGAGGCTGTGGCCAGCCTTACATCTACAGGCCTTGTCCAGGGTGCCGGCGGTAAAATCAATCCCAAAAAAATGGCTACAAGGGCAGAAATCGCAGTAATTATCGACAGGCTTCTGGAGTATCTGCAGTATAATAGTCAGGGAATTTAGTTAGCATAGATAAACAATTATAAAATCAAATTTATTAAGGTTCATCAACGAAGTTTGTGAAGTGTACTTATGAGGCAAGTCAAGCAAAATTTTTAATGTAATTTTTGCCATATTAATTTGCTGTACGCCTTGAATTTAGTGATATGCAAGGATTTCGAAATGTCCTTAGCGCTATTATATCACAAAATCCAACGATGAACCTTTATTAAGTAGCAAGAAAGTGTTAAAGACATATATGTCAATATATAGCACTCAAGTCCAAACTTTATTTCTCTCGCTTTGTAAAATTTCATGCTTTTTTAATCCCGTAAAGTCAAGGTATCAATTCCATCGCATTTCCTTCGGATGCCTTCTTTTTTATTATAACCGACTGAGCGGCACTATCCCATGTAACTTCTGCATCCAGACTTTCTGCAACCGCTCTTATGGGAACTAAAGTTCTTCCGTTTAATATCCGGGGTTCTACGTCCAATTCCAGCTTTTTTTCACCTATTGTCATTATTTTATCATCAATTCTCATGGTTATGGTTTTGCCGTCTTTCAAAGCTGTGATTGTCTGTGAACCTGCATCCCATGTAACTTCTGCTCCCAGTGCCTCAAATATTGCCCTTAAAGGCACAAGCGTCCTGCCGTTTTTAATTATCGGCTCCTGGTCAAATTTAAGTTTTTCGCCATCTATCAATACCTTTATGTAGTTTACCGTTACTTTGACAAGTCCGCTCTTCCCGTTTCTGACAAACTCAATGATACCGGCTTCATTGTCAAACCCAAGTTTATTTATGCTTTTTCCCCACTCACCGATTTTACTGCCTGTTGCATCAATCCAGTAGTATATGTTATTCTTCCTCACAAGTGCCGCACCGTCGATAAAACTACTTATATCGTCATACTGAGGCTTTATTATTTCCTTGCCCGATAAATCCATGTATCCGAACTTGTTTCCCGATAAAACCGGTATAATCCCATCAGTAGATTTTGTCAAGATACCGTCATACAAAGCCTCCGCTACCGGCTTTCCCTTTGCATCGTATATACCGAATTTATCTCCTTCATTTACCTTAAAAACCGTATAACCGCTTTTAAAAAAGCTCAGGTAATTATGCTTAATATCTATAACAATATTCCCCTCACTATCTATCGCGCCCCATTTCCCGTTTTGCTTTACTACAGCAATCCCGTCATCGCTGAATACCTGATACCCGTATTGATCTTTTATTACCCAGTCATCAAACTGTGGTTCGATAACCCACTTGCCTTGCTTATCAATCACACCCCACTTTCGTGATGTTCTATCGAGCGCCGTTGCCAACGCGTTTTTATATGGCCGGACTTCCTCTATCTGATTGCTTAAATATGTAATTTCGCCATCCTTATCTATATACCCGGCATTAAAGCCTTCTTTCGTTTTGATGGTTACGCAGGCTACGCCGTCGGTAAAGTGCCAGCCTTTTGTAATAAAGTCCTCATCTTCATTCAAGGCGCTTTTACTTCCCGCAATGTATTTCCCTTTAAGGTCATAGTAGTCTATATACCCCACATCTGTCTTAAAGCCTATTATTCCTTCACTGCAATCTATAGCTCCGTAATACCGCCCTTTTTCCAGTTCGTTCGCGTTAAGCAGCACTTCCCCTTTTTTATTTATAACCCGAACCTCAACCTCTCCCAGGTTCTCTGTGCCGCTCCCGGTTATTACCCAGGCAGCTCCTTCATGGAAATCGCCTGCACTTTGAAACGTGGGTTCAATAATTGTTTTTCCTTCATCATTAATAAACCCCCATATATGTGCTTCTGTTTTTTTCCCATTAGCACCTTCCCTGCTTACTTTCTTCATCACAGCAGCCATTCCCTCCGAGAAAGGTCTTATATCATCCCATTTCGCATCTACCAAGTCCTTACAACTTATACTCCTTGCAAATGCCGTTGAACTAAAAAAAGCTACCAATGTAAATGCAATCAATGCAAATTTTGAAGTCTTCATATCCTTCTCCTTTATAATTCTGTTATTCCCTATTATAATATATCGGCATAATTTATATTCCAGTTTTAATTATGTTTTCTGTTTCCTCAATAGTATTAATATAAGCTATATGCTCTTCATAATTCAATACTTTTTAGAAATCTATTTCCAATATTTGAATATTTCCCAATTTAAACCGTTTACTAAAAAATACATTATGAATTAATAATCTGATTTTTTCTGCAAATACTATTCATAAAACAATATAGGAGGTTTCATATGCAGAATCTTTCAACAAAAGAAGTAAATTATATAAAAGATTTAATGTCATTTGAACTGGTTTCTTGTAAAAAGAGCTTCCAGTACGCAAACCAGGAGTCAGATCCGTCATTCCAGAGAATATTTTTTGATACTGCCAGAATGCACCAGCAAAACTATCTGAGCCTTTTAGGATATGTTGACGAAATAATAAAAAGACAAGGAGGCCACACACACTAATGGATACACAATCAATAGTAACCTCAAAAACAGGAGTTCAAAAAATCGGCAGGACCGTTTCCGATGCATTTCCGATTGTCAAGGACGCAAATGTAAATTTAAGGGACAGGCTAAATGACATTCTTACTACAGAAAAGCACAGCCTCATAAATTATCAGTATGCAATAAATGAAATGCTAAATGACGACCTCAGAAATCTTCTTATTGATAACCGCAACAAGACACAGGGTGCTCAAATCGGGCT
>JAEZNF010000405.1 GCA_023441845.1 Bacillota bacterium
GGATTCTTTCTGGAGATTGTGTGCAAGTTCTTCCTTACGGGTATTTATTGACGGGATATATATTATTCCTTTGCCACAATGCTTTTGTGAATACACTTCTGCTGACTCGATAATTGCAGACGATTGCTTTATAACCCAGTCTTTGTAGTCTTTATTTAATACTCCATGAGTTTTCAGGAAAGCCTGCATTCCAAGTGCGTAGGCAATAGGCTTTAAAGTTCCTTTAAATACCAACCGGTCAAATCCTTCTATGCTACCCTTGATTATTGAGCTAAATTTATGTAATAATGTATCCATGCGTTGCCTCCAATATCCTTATTATGTTTTGTGAGAAATTCATTATATGCGATTGGCAACGCATTTTTCAATTGTTTGTTGAAATTATAGGTTTGTTATTGGGTTGTGGGCATAGCCCACTTTAGTACTTATTATCCTGTCTTTGGCTACTTCCTGTTTGATTTCCGGACTAATACCTTTTCCTTCTTCTTCCTCAGGAGTAGTTATATCCTGCTCAAGAATTTGTGATAACAACTCACAAGACTTACTTATTACTTCGTCACTTGATGCCTTCTTCTCTGACAACTCTTTTAAAAGTAGTCTGCCGTCTGTAACAAGTTCTTTCAATACCTCTTTTCTCTCCTCAGGCACTTCCCAGTCTATATCGGCTTTACCTTCTTGAGTAAGATACTTATAAAATTTCTGTTGGTTTACTATATCGGTAAATTGCTTTTTTCCACGTTTTTTTGTTTTTACAATCAATTTTTTTATAGCTGTGCGTAATAGCTCGTATGTATCTTGAACTGCTGCCCTTCCTATTATGTTTGATGAATCTATCAGTTGCGTGTCTTCCGGGTCTAATATCACAAGTTTTATTGCAAGTTCATTCAGTTTATCCAATACAATCCTTTCGCCGTTTCCTTCTAATAGCCTGATTCTGAAATTTACCAAGTTTGTCCGCGCAAATCCCTGATAATCTGTCGGCAAATTTAAGGCGTACTTCCATCGGATATCAAATACTGTTCGTTGTAGCGCCTCATCATCACTTACTTTATCATGATGCTGAAGTAGCATTACTCCACACATCAATGAAGGAGGCAAGCTTTTTCTACCGTTATTAAGGGAGTACATTCCTGCAAAATCTTCATCTTTCAGAAACTCCGCTCCATACTTGTGCAATCCTTTATATATTGAATTTTCTGGAATGAGCTTCTCATATAAAAATTGCGAACTGAATATTGATCCTTGTGTATCTATTTTTCCAATCATAATTCACCAAACCTTTGTCTTTTGTTATGTATATTATATCTAATTATATACACTTTATCTATATTATGTTAAATTTTCTTTGGATTAATTGACTTTTTGACAGGCCTCCTAGATTGATTCTGACACAAAATTCGTTTATGAACCTTAATGATTAATGAAGAAACTTGTATCTTTTGTATGAAGTTATTTTACATTTTACAAAGGGAAATACTCTCGTTCATACTTAATTTAATATGGCAAAGGAGAAAGCTGCTTTGATTGGCCTTCCCCTTCTTGTTTAGTGCTGGTTCGTAAATTGCGTGTCAAGGAACCGTCCTATGACACATACACTCCAACCAGTCAAATTGAGCCTGGTCTCCTGGTGGAGTTTCTACTCTGTCAGTTGCTTTCTTTGATATTTCGTTTTTTCATCTTTTAAAGTTTTTAAGTACCGGTAAATAGGGTTGATACTTCCTGTATAGCCTATTTTGACAAGCTCTTCATATATTCTTGTTCCAATAAATCCGTCTTCAAGGAACCAAACTTTAATACGATCCTTATATGAATCAATCTTTGTTCTAATGTGAATCCTTTTATATTCGGGCTCTGATTGCTGTTTTAACAGTTTTTTTACTGTATTCCCCGACATCTTCATTCTTTTTGCAATCTGGTTGATCTTGACCCCGCTTTTAAACATGCGCTTTACACTTATCCAATCATGCACGTCCTTCACCCCTCAATCCCCTTTCATAAGCTCTCTTATGAAAAGATTATATTTATTTCTTGAAGTGGTCAATTTTCAACGTCAATCGATGGTCTATTTTCAGTGTAAATCAACACTATTTTCGGTAGTTGCATAGGATTTAAATCCGTTGGATTTTTCTAATCGGCTGTTTTTATTCTGCGTATAATACTAAATATCAAGGAAAAAACTCATATTTTCTGTATGAAATTATCTTACAAAGAGGAATAGTCTCGTTTATACTTGAATCAGTATTCATTTTAATATGGTAAAGGAGAAAGCCGCTTTGATTGGCCTTCCCCTTCTTGTTTAATGCTAATTCGTAAATTGCGTGTCCAGTAACTGTCCCCATGACACATATAGACAGAAAAACTGAAACTGCGTCTTTTATAGGGTCTGCTACTATATTTACCTTGGGATAGAAATACCTATATAGACATTTCTACAAATTTTTCTATTACTTCTATTAATTTTTTATCATAACTGACTCCGTATGTAAATATTAGATTATCTCCATCATGACCCTTAATAAATACTGAATCTGCAAGATTATTTTGTACTATGTCAAATCCATACATTTCATCTCTTTTCTTTTCAACATATTTCCCATATTCTTGCCAACTTAACGAAGACCTTGGACTAAAAAACGACATCCCATAGAAATACTTCCACATTATTGCTATCTGTTCAAATGTCTTTTCATTTACTGGTAAGTAACCTATGCTACCAAAACGTGTTTTATCAATGCTAAATTTAATTTCATACTGCCCATTTTGTTTAAAATGGTTTGGAATTTCATCTCTATAACGTATAACTTCGTCATTATTTAAGATATCTGTATCTTCCCTTCTAAAATTGAAAAAGTACCTTTCTCCTTTCGTTAGTTTTTTAATTATAGTTTTTAAAATTTCCATATCATTAGCTTCATATACATCTATATCTACTATCTTTACTACATTAATATTTTTATTATTAGTTTTCTGAGCTATTTTCAAAACATCACCCTCTTAATTAATTTCCTTTCCAAAACTCCAAGGCCAAAAACTTCGGTGAACTTTTCCCGCCTTGCCAGTGCCACTATGATAATGCATACTATGGGACGGATCCCAATCTATTCTAAACTTAGTTCTTGATGTAGGTAACTTATTATCATAAGAAAAGATTGTTCCACCGCCTACCTCTGGATTTTTATACATCACCTCAATATTCTTGCCAATAGGGAACCCATAACCGCCTCGCCCATTAAATATTATTGGCGCACGGGAAGGATTGGTACGGTTTGGAGCTCTCCAAATTAGGTCTCGGGTCCATTGTGGGGTTTTTGGGCTTTTAAGAATAGTATGTGCTCCTTTTGCTATACCATATCCTAAAGCTAGAGATGCTCCATATTTTCCAGTGTCCCAAGCTGCTTCAGAATATTCTCCATTATATATATGATCGCCCACGTCTATGGCTGTTTCAGTTGTGTTAACTGCAAAGCGTGCCTTATTAATAACTCTTGATGTTGTAGAAGCTATTTTTATTGCTTTGGCGGCATGAGCAGTTGTTGATGCTGCACCTGTTGGATCAGCAAACGATAATACATCCCCTGCAATCCATAGTGCATTTTCAAGTGATGGATCTTTTATAAAGTTTACTACATCCATTGCTAAGAACATGGCATCAATTACCCAGTGACCATTAGGATCAGAAAACATTACTGGATTATTGTGGCAATAAGTGTATAAGTTTAGACTTAGAGGATCATTATCCTTACCCTTTATACTGTCCTCACTAATAAAC
>JAEZNF010000687.1 GCA_023441845.1 Bacillota bacterium
CAGCTACACAGTCCATTCTGCTTTCTTTAGCCAATACCCATTTCGCGTTTATTTTATAATACTCCGGAAAAATTGATGTGGCATGGTAATTTTCGGGGGCAACTCCTCTTTTGACAACCTCCTCCGTTTTACAATCAATAGCCGATATAAACAATTCCGTATTAAAATTCGGTTTAGAATACTCTGCAACTTTAAAATCCATTGTAATCTCCTTTGTCAATTAGTAATCATATCCATAAATTCTCTTGCCTAAAGCGGAGCAGATCAAGCTCACAGCTAATTTACCCGTTTGGTTGGCATAGTCTAAAATCGGGTTAACTTCAACAAACTCCAGCGAACGAAGCTTTTTGCTGTCCGCAATAATTTCCACCGCCAAATGTGCCTCTCTATATGTTAAACCGCCAACAACGGGTGTGCCTACTCCAGGGGCTTCATAAGGACTTATTACATCTACATCAAAACTAAGGTGGAATCCCGCTGTTCCGTCGGTAACTATTTCCAGAGCTCTTGTCATAACCTCTTTAATTCCAAGTCTATCAACTGCTTCCATGCTGTAAACATTAACACCGGATTTTCTTAAAAGTTCAGCTTCCTCGTAATCCAGGTCACGCACCCCTATTAGTGCAACCTTTTTGGGATTAACGTAACTTATTCCTGCTTTTATAAATTCGGTCATTTCTTTAGAACCTTCTCCTGTACTGGCTCCAAGGGACATCCCGTGTAAATTTCCCGACAAGGTGGTTTCACCAGTATTGAAATCACCGTGTGCATCCATCCAGATAACACCTATCTCCTTAAGCGCATATTGAGTGCCCAATATTGAGCCTACAGCTATACTGTGGTCACCGCCCAATACCAGAGGGATATTCCCGGCAAGCACGCTTCTTTCCACAATACCTGCCAATTCTTCGTTGACGGTGTTTATCTCTTTTAAATGCTTCATTTTGCTGTCTGCAGCGTCAATTAAATTTTCAGGCACCGGTACATTAATATTGCCCAAGTCCCTGCATTCTATATTAATTGACTTAAGCGCTTTAAAAAGTTCAGCATAACGGATGGCGCTCGGTCCCATGTCCACGCCTCTTCTATTGGCTCCCAAGTCAACGGGAACTCCAATTATATCTACATTCATCTTAAAAGGCCTCCAAATAATTTATTGCCTTTATATTTTGCTCATGCTACGCATATTCTTATTCATTATTCAAAGAAACCTAAATAATTAATTTCAAGTAAAAGCTAATGGTGATAAAAAGCATAAAGTATTTGAGATAAAAGGTTATTATCTGTTAATGGGTTATATAAGGGATTGTTGTCAATTATTTAATATAGATTTTTTGACTTCAGGTACTTTTTTATTGTAAAAGTATGCATAGGGTATAAACAATTCTCATTCTCTTTTATATACGAACTAAGTTCTGCTAAGGAAATCCATCTAATGTTTTTACTCTCATCAGTTTTTTGTAATAATTCACCATATACTTTACAAATGAATACTTGAACCATTATAGGATAATAGCCAAAAATATTCTGAGAACAATTAAACGGAATGTAGTTTAGAACCTTATATCCATTTGATTCACAAATCCAGGCTTCAGATTCTCCTTCTATCTCAATTACATCAAGACCTGTTTCTTCTTTAAATTTCTCTTCTGAGACAATCAAAAATATTTTCATACTCTCTGATTTTCCCAGCAGGTATTTCAATTAAGCCTTTTTCTAGAGGTGCATCCTCTTTAAACCTATCCTGTATCAAAATGCAGTCAACACCTTCTATACATTTTTCAATTATTCCCCCTGCACCAGATATTGCAAACTTTTCCATCCCCAAATGCTCCCTTTGAATTATATAATCTTATATTGCTTTTTATAATTTCATGTAATGCCAAATTCAAGTTTAAGTTTTTCATACCTGATTTTTTCATGTTCCATGACTTCAAACGCAGGATTATATAAACAATGCTGAAATACATCTGCATCTTTTAAAACTTCGCTAAAGCCTGTATGTACTGCTTCCTTTTCACTGTGGGTATAAATGGCATCACAAATCATTTCAGTTTCATCATCATTTGTTAACTGTAATGATGCAAGTATTTCTCCCGCTAAAGCAGCACCTTTGTGCGCATGGTCTTTTGAATCCCTTTTGGCATATGTATATATATCATGAAGCATACCCGCCATTACTGCCAATTCGGCATTTTCCCCGCGCTTAAGTGCAATTAATGCACAAAACTGGGCAACACCGTATAAATGCAAGTAAGCACATCTTCGTTCTTCAACATCTGCCATATTTAAAAGTATTTCGTTTATATGTTTTCTTAAAATCTCAATTCTGTTCATTATTGTTTCCCTTATACGAAATAATTCTACTTACTGCAAATCAATAACCCGTGGATACTCATTCCTAAAATACTTTTTCCCTGCAACTATTCAAAATATAACGTAGCCATACAGAATATTCTCCGTCACTTTCGTCATAGAATTTTACAACTGCATCCATAAATATTTCCTCCCCCTAGCAGTAATATTATTCTTATTTATATATAACTTAAAATAATTATGGAGTTGGACTAGTTACAATAATATTCTGTTTGTATAAAACTTTATCTATTGCGCTCTTAAGGTCCGGATTATCATCAATAGAACCGACTCTTCTATGCAAATAATTCTTTAAAAATGTTGCTTCTTCAGCTGTGGGATTGTGGTCAGTCAATATATCTACCATAAATCCCATTGTTTTGTAGTCATCATATTTGTCTGGATTTTGGGCTTTTACTTCTTTTCCAAGGTATTTCTTAACTACTTTAGCTGCTTCAGTATCATTTTTGTCCATCTCAGCCTTCTTTTTTAAATATTCTCTATTCATAGCTGCTGCTGCTTCTTTGACCTGTTTTTCCTCTGCTTTCTTTTGCTCTTCGGTTAATTCAGGTTCTTTTATAATGTTCTTGGGATTATATTCTTCTGCATCCAGCATTTCCTTTTTGGTTTGCGGCAGCTCATTGTATTTAACCATAGTATTGTTTTTCTGGGAATTATCAGTCGGTTCAAAAGATACTGCAGAAGAATTCGTTTTGGAACAACCGGTAAATAGTGCTGCCGATATAACTACTATTGTTATAACTGATATGACCCTATTTTCCATAGTTAACAGCCTCCATTTAATTCAATCTGTATATATTTTACTACAGCATAAAGCAGTAAAAAGTTATGAAAAGGTTAAAAAGCATTAAAAAACCTTCTCTGGAACATAGCGGCATATCAGCAGATAAATTCGGTTTTAAAAAACATGCCGGAAGGCCTGTAAATTCAGCATAAGCCAAAGTAAGGAATCGGCATTTATCTTAACTATTATATCATAATTTTCCACGCATATACCGATTTCAAGAACGCCATTATAGTCCTATCATATAGAGCATTAGGAAAGATTAGGTGTACTGGATTGTGTT
>JAEZNF010000031.1 GCA_023441845.1 Bacillota bacterium
TTATCAAACTTTCTAGAAGCTGATCCAATATTTCATCAGAAATTGAAAAACCATCGAGACTGAGCCGCGTTTCCGGTTCGTTTTGAGTATGGATGGTTATATTCTCCCGGATCTTTCCTTCACAGTATAATGCTTTGAAGTGAAGAGCACCCGCTTTTAATTGAAGCTCAAAATCTCTGGCATTTTGTTTACCTAATATAACATAAGCTGTGTTTTCTATATTATTTTTAGTAAGAGCCCGGGATATGTTAATACCTTTCCCGCCGGCTTCAAGTATCGTGGAATCAACATAATTCTCCTTATATAGTTTGAAATCTTTCATCACAAAATGAAGATCATATGCCGGGTTTAATGAGATCGTTATAATTTTCATTGATTCATTTGTGCACTTTGGTGTCAATACATATCTCCCCCTCACGCTTGTCCGGTACTTCACTTAGTTAACTGGCGGAAGCTCGAGCTTCAATTTTTCCACCTTTAGATCGTTTGCTGCAAACTCCAGATTATCTTATCATCCCGTATAACATTGTCAATATCATTTGTGTATCTATCACCGTGCGATTTGTGTGAAAGTGCTTATTAAACAAAGTCACAGTCCCACTGTACATTTGGTGATATCTTCGTTGCACCAGATGTCTCTTGCGAACAAGTGGAAACTGTCATATCATACAAACATACAAGCTTGTAGACGTGCGGTTTCGGTGAATTTCACCAATAAGTATGAACACTTTTAACAAATAATAATTAGGAGGAAAACTATGACATCGTATCTTAAGAGGGCTCTATGTATCCTGTTTTCTGTTTTATTTGTTCTGTCCGCAGTTGCATGTAATGGCACAAGCACGGATACTACATCTTCCGGCAGCAGCACAGACGCATCGGCTACAACAGCAGCGTCCGAAGGCAATATCTCATCAGAAAGCGGATATGAGTATACTGGAGAAGCCCCAATTGCGAATGAGAAAGTTACTCTTTCTATTCTGACAAGCAATGGTGGTTCTAAAAGGCTTGGGTTTAGTGATATGACCTGGTGGCAGGAAGCTTTAAAGCGGGCAAATGTCGAGCTTGTTATGGAGGAAATAGACAATTCAGCCTATAAGGATGTTATCATGCCTCGTCTTGCGGCAGCTGCTGATTTACCTGATATAGTTAGAATAGAGGGTAAAGATGAGGATATGTCTTATTCTAATTCCGGGATTTTCATTGAATTAAGCGATTATTATGAAAAATACGGATATAACTTTAAAAAACAGTTTGAGAAAAATAAGGGGCTAAGGGAAGAACTCGTTACACCATCCGGAGAGATTTACTATATCCCATATATTTATGACATTTTCAATAATTCCCGCTGTCTGATGATGAACATGGGCTTCCTTGATTCACTGGGAATGAAAGAGGAAGACATTAAAACACTGGATGATTACTACAACTATCTTGTGAACGTTAAAAAGAATGATGCGAATGGTAATGGTGATGCATCGGATGAAATACCTTTATTCATGCGTTCTGATATGATTAATCTCTGGGGAATGTTCTGGGGAATTGATCTTCCCTCTATATATCAGAAGGATGATGACGGAAAGGTTATATGCGCATACACAGATGAGAGGTATCTTGAATGTCTTACCTATTTAAACAAGCTATTCACTGAGGGTCTTCTTTATAATGAATTTGCTACTGCAAATTATGATGTACAGACTGCCTTGTTCTCAAAAAATCAAGTTGGGTCAATATTACATTTTATCTCAAATTGCACAAGCTATTCAAAGGATATTGACAGCAATTGGGATTTTGCCGGTGATGAACCAATCATGATGCCCGTAGTTCCAGCAAAAGGTCCTTATGGTGATCAATATGTTTATGGTCGTGACCCCTTGGGGACTTTATACGGTATTACAACCACATGTAAAAACCCTGAAGCTGCATTTTGTTTCCTTGATTACCTGCAAAGCCAGGAGGTTGGAGAACTCACATGGTACGGCGTTGAAGGCGAGGACTATAACGCTGTTGATGGTAAAATCAAATTTACTGAAAAATATATGAAGAATGAAGATAGCTACCGGGATAATATGGGATATAATTTTGACGGACTGCCAAGCTTCCAGCTCGGTGAAGGTTACATGGCAACACAATGTGATGCTGTAAGAGAGATGAGCACAGTTTTAAGCGCTTATGTAATGAATCCAACAATTAAATTCTCGTTCAAGCTAGATGAAGAAAACGAAGTACTGCAGTCTTATGCTGCCGACCTGAAAACATATTTCAAAGAAAATATGGTCGCATTTGTCATGGGTACAAGGTCTCTAAGCGAATGGGATGAATATGTCAAAACAGCTGAGAAGATGAGCTTATCCGAGGTTATTAAAGTACATCAGGCTGTACAAGACAGAGCAGCCGCTTTAAAGTAAATTGTAAAACATGGGCGGGCTATTGTTGCCCGCCCGGATTTTTACGCTCAATTTTGTAAATGGAGGGCTTTAATGAATACCTCGATTGAACCAGATAAACTCGTAATAAAAAATAATTCAATAAAATCAACAAAGCTTTTCAAAAATCTGAAACAGGATAAGTATCTTCTGCTAATGTTTCTTCCGATTTTCGTATACTTCGTTGTGTTTAAGTATTTGCCAATGACAGGCCTGGTTATTGCATTCAAAGATTTCAAGCCGGGACATGGTATTTATTTTGGAGACTGGGTCGGACTAAAATGGTTTTCACAGTTTTTTAGTTCACCCTATGCATACAGGGTCATCAGAAATACTGTTTTAATTTCTATAAACTCAATTATTTTTGGGTTTCCCGTTCCAATTATCTTTGCAGTATGTATTACAGAGCTGAAAAGATCATCTGTCAGGCGTATTTATCAAACAGCTAGTTACCTGCCGCACTTTATTTCCACAGTTATACTGGTAGGTATTATTACAAATTTTTTCTCCATGAATAACGGTGTTGTAAATAACTTTATAACTTTACTGGGAGGAGAAGAGATAAATTTTCTTAACAATCCGAATTATTTTCGGATACTATATGTTGGTTCCAATATATGGCAGAACTTTGGATTTGATTCCATTATATATATAGCGGCGATAAATAGTATTGATCCAACCTTGTTTGAGGTATCAAAAATCGATGGTATTACAAAATTCAAACAGGTTTATTATATTACTATTCCTATGATTATCCCTACAATCATTATCTTGTTCATACTTCAGCTTGGTCAAATAATGAATGTAGGTTTTGAAAAGGTGTTTTTAATGTATAACCCTGCGATATATGAAACAGCTGATGTTATATCGACATATGTTTACCGGAAGGGTATCGAAGGTTCCAGTTATAGTTTCGCAACCGCAGTTGGTTTTTTCAATTCTGTCATTAACTTTATATTTGTATATGTTGCGAATAAAATCTGCCGTCGCATGACACAAACCAGTTTGTGGTAGTAAATAGGAAGGAATATATCATGAGTAGACTAAA
>JAEZNF010000048.1 GCA_023441845.1 Bacillota bacterium
AAAGCTTTATATCACGTATGGACTTAAGACTTGTGTATTACCAAGCTTTTGCAACAAATCACCTGTTACATCCAAAAAGTCATTATGTAAGCTCCGTATCAACAATAGCTGACCCTGCAATTGATTCGAATATCTGGAGGGTATATGATATTACGCAGAAACTTAGCCCTGCGGATGGTTTTAACTTTACCGGAGAAATCATTGTTTTAATGGATACGAACTCTATTTCAGCTGCGGATAGCTTTGCAAGTGCTATGAAGCAGCTTGGACTGGCTACTTTAGCGGGAAACCCAAGCGGCGGCTGGGGTAATCATTATATATCGCCTATACTATTTGCTCTACCTAATAGCGGGCTTTGCTTTCGGTCTGATGTAGAATTATCCTATAATGCAGATGACAGACCAACTTCGATCTATGGGACAATGCCCGATGTATTCCTGAGGCAGACTCCCTATTCCAGTGAATTAACCAAAGAGGCATTATTAAATGATGAGTGGATTGATTGGGTCATAAAAAATTATAGTTCGAGAGATTAAATCTGCAGGAAGAGACTCTATCTAAATAAGCACACTTCATTTTAAAATAAAAAAAGCCAACCACAAAAGTAGCCTGCTTCATCTTGACAATGGTAGGTAAAAAATGTATAATGTCTAATTGCGGAATAAATACTACTATAAAAGTTTATCATATCATATTTTAAGTGCGTTGTCAATAGTTTTTTTCAAAAAAGGAGAATTTTTTATGTCCTGGTTAGTTGACAAAGTAAATGCGACCATGGTGAATAAGAGTAGTTGCATTAAATCTTACAAAGTGGTAGGGCGCATTTAGTATTACAAAACCATAGTTAGCATAAGTAAATGTATTTTGTAGGTCTAGCCGCGCGGCAATGAGCGCCGGGGTTTGGGGCAGCGCCCCAACACTCACAAAGCCCCTGCTTTTTACGCTTATGTTTTTTGTTGTGCATTCTGGGGGTGTAGTCGCGTTTAGTCTGACTAAAAGTCCCGTTTCTTGTCCAGAATTCATATGGCAGTATTGCCGTATGTGTCTTGCGTGAATAAGAACAGGAGGAGATTATCACGGCTAAAAATAAACATTTAACAGATGCGGATCGTCTGCAAATCGAACAATGGCTTAAAGACAAGGTATCCATCAAACAGATTGCCTTTAAGCTCAACAAAAGCACGTCAACCATTTCAAGGGAGATCCGATCTCGCGCTATAGTCAGCAATAAGTATGCACCGTACCGCATTCATAACAGGTGTGTGAGCCGTAATAGCTGCGACAAGCACGGTCTTTGCATCGACAAGCCGAACTGCACCAGGAGATGCTCCACATGCACATATTGTAATGCTTTGTGTGAGGACTACCTGGAACAGTTATGTTATAAGCTTTGCGAACCGCCATATGTTTGTAACGGCTGTGTGGAAGAGGGCCAATGCGTGTTGCAGAAAAAGTATTACCTTCACCGTAAAGCCCACGAAGCTTACCGCGAAATGCTTGTAGAGTCGCGTGTCGGGGCCAACATAACCGAGGATGAGCTGCTGGCGCTTGATGAAATCGTCAGCCCTCTCGTTATGCGTGGCCAGTCAGTCCATCATATTGTTGCGCATAATCCGGATCAATTCGAGGTCAGCGAAAAATCTATCTACCGTTATGTGTCAGGCGGACTGCTTAAGGCTAGGAACATCGATATGCCCCGGATTTGCCGCACAAGGCCCAGAAAGTCCAAGCCGGTAGAGCACAAGGTCGACAGTGGTTGCCGGATTGGCCGTACATATGCCGAGTTTCAGTCATTTATGGAAACATCAGGCGTCCCTGTCGTGGAGATAGATTCTGTTATCGGGCGTATTGGCGGCAAAGTATTACTCACAATGATGTTCAAGTCCTGCGATTTGATGCTGGCTTTTATCAGGGACCGCAACACATCCCAGTCGGTTATAGACGTTTTCAACTACCTGGATCGAACGCTTGGCAGGGAAGTGTTTACTCGGCTTCTCCCGGTCTGTCTTGCCGACAATGGTTCGGAGTTTTCAAACCCGAAGGCTTTAGAGTACGACGAGCAAGGCGGGCGCAGGACTAGGCTGTACTATTGCGACCCCTTCTCGTCGTTCCAGAAGCCCAATGTGGAGTTGAACCACGAGTTCATAAGGAAGGTGCTGCCCAAAGGCAGATCCTTCGATGACCTCGTGCAGAACGACATCTCGCTCATGATGTCACACATCAACTCCTATTCCAGAGAGAAGCTGAATGACAAGTCCCCTTTCGACTTGTTCAGCTACATCTATGGGTGCGATGTCCTTAAAAAGCTCGGAATTCACAGAATACCGGCAAACGAGATACTGCTAAAGCCATCACTGCTAAAGAAGTAACTTAGCTCATTACCCATGCAAGACACAGTAAACTGATTATCCGTTTTTGACGGGCGCATTTACTCTGTCCGAAAAATCAGGTATTTGCGGCCCTTGCGTAAGCTTGCTCTTTTTCATAGGTCATCATATTAATTATTGACAAAATATCGTGCGAATTACAACTTTTATGCCTTTTCGGCTTCTTCTAAGTAATTTTCTGAATAATTAATTGCTACTCCGTCCTGTTTACTCTGTCAAAGGTTGCATTTACTTTGACCGCCCACCACCGCATCATGTGCTGTATCTTTTACCCTTATGTTTTGCCAAAAACCTCAGAATGCATAACGGCTGTAGTGCCCGTCTTAATGCATTCGGACAATACAGCCGTCTTTTATTATTGAATTGTTTAGTTATTTGATAAAATATTACTTACCGAATAATGCCAGCAGAATACCGGCAGCAACTGCCGAGCCAATAACACCGGCCACGTTGGGACCCATTGCATGCATCAGCAGATAGTTTGAAGGATTTGCCTTCTGTCCTTCCACCTGGGATACCCTTGCTGCCATCGGCACTGCAGATACACCAGCAGAACCGATCAGAGGGTTTATCTTCCCACCTGACAGCCAACACATCAGTTTTCCAATCAGCAATCCGCCCACCGTACTGAACGCAAAAGCAAACAGACCCAGAGCAATAATTTTGAGAGTTTCAGGTTGCAGGAATCTTTCTCCTACTGCAGTAGCTCCTACAGTCACGCCCAAAAAAATCGTTACAATGTTGATTAAAGCATTCTGGGCTGTACTCGAAAGTCTCTCAGTAACACCGGATTCTTTAAATAAATTACCAAGCATCAGCATACCAATTAATGGAGCAACCGATGGCAGCAGCAAAATGCAGAATACGGAAACGGCAATCGGGAACACTATTTTTTCCAGTTTGGAGACTTCCCTGAGCTGCTCCATCTTTATTTCACGTTCTTTCTTTGTTGTAAGCAGTTTCATGATAGGGGGCTGAATCATTGGGATCAAAGCCATATAAGAATAGGCTGCTATCGCAATGGCCGGCAGCAGCTCAGGCGCCAGCCTGGTCGTAAGATAAATAGCCGTAGGTCCGTCCGCACCTCCTATGATTCCGATGGAACCTGCTTCCTGAGGTGTAAAGCCCAGTGCAACGGCTACAATAAATGCTATACTAATTCCAAACTGAGCTCCCGCACCCATAAAAAGACTGGATGGTCTTGCAATCAGAGGACCAAAATCTGTCATTGCCCCAATCCCCAGGAATATCAGAGATGGATAGATTCCAAGCTTTACACCCTGGTACAGATAATAGAGCAATCCTCCCGGCTCCGTAGAACCTTCAGCTGGCCCGTTCATTAGTCCGGCTAATGGCAAATTAGCCAACAGCATACCGAAGGCTATGGGCAACAGCAAAAGCGGCTCAAATTGCTTTACAATCGCCAGATAAACCAGTATGCAGGCAACTCCTATCATAAGACACTGCTGCCAGGTAATCGCGGCAAACCCGGAATCTAAAAATATCGTTTTAATTGCATCCACAAACATGATTGGTCACCTCACAGTTGCATAACGGCAAGAATGTCACCTGTATTAACAGTTGAACACTTTGCAGTTTTAATTTGCACAACTACGCCATCTGCCGGCGCCGAAATCTCATTCTCCATTTTCATTGCTTCAAGAATGCACAATGTATCGCCCTTCTTCACCTTTGAACCGACACTGACTTTAATGTCCAGAATTGTACCCGGCATTGGCGCCTTAATCACTTCACCGCCTGCAACATTAGCAGCGGCAGGTGCTGCCTGTGCAGCCGGCACTGCTGCGGGAACTGCTGCAGGAGCAGCCTGAGGTACTGCAACCGGTACAGCAGCTTCTTTCGTGCCGACAATAGCTGCCTGTCCCTTTTCAACTTCAACCTCATAGTTTTTATTATTAATAGTAACTACATATTTCATCATAAAACCTCCACTCGTATTTGCATTTTGCCTTAGTCAATAGCCGTGATCGATTTAAAACATAGCTCTGAAAGCGGAATTCCGGATTCATCGCTAACAATAGCCATAATCATAGCCGCCGTTTTCTCATCCACATTTTTGAGCTTCAACTCTCCTGAAGATAGCTGAACAATATCCATATCCTTTATCGTACCGGCCGGCGTAACCACCACAGCTGAATCCTCAACTGCTGTTTTTCTGTTGGCTTTTAGTCCGAGAACCTTTGACAACACCATAACAATTGTGAACAAAGCAGCCAGCACCACAAATACCAATGTAAGCGTGAACATTCCAACTACAACACTTTCAATAACCGACATATTGCACCATCCTTTACTTTTTGACAATTGTGTAAGTTACTCTCGTCACTTCCCGTTCTTCTCTTTCCTTAAAGAACTTTTCGGCAATCTGCGGGAATGCAATATAGGAG
>JAEZNF010000084.1 GCA_023441845.1 Bacillota bacterium
GTATGGCATATAACAGACTAAATTAATAGACTGGCATCTTGAGGATTGATGAAGAAATTATCATGGTATATGGTATAATGAGCAAAAGCACAAATTATTTATATTTACTGGGAGGACAAAATTGTGAAATTGAAAAGACAACTCATATGTATTGTAGGTATCTGTATTACAGTTATATTAACTGCTTGCACAACGGCTAAAGTTGATAACAAGCTATCCCTTACTGATATAGGACTTAGGTTAATTAATGAAGTTGATACATTGGCAGAATGTGAGGAATACACCTCTCTCTATAGTGCAAACGAAGAAATATCAAATGTCATAAAAGGTATCTCTGGCAATGATTATAAAGAACCGAAGGCTGTTTTTATCATAGATAATTTAGATAAAATGGTGTATGAGAATATGTTTTCTGAAATAAAATTACCCGATGAAATTAAAAATATGGCAAAGGACAGATTTGCTGCTGCAGTTCCCTCGCAACTAAATGCAATGAACGGTGCTAAGACAATCGCAGCCACTTCAATTTTAAATCACGGCGACAGCTTTATTTTTGATCGATTACAAGCAACCACAACCTATCTTTACATATTCGATAATGGCTATAATTTTATGGTTACTTTTGTTCCGAAGGATGAAAACATTGTAGATGCGTCTGTGAATATAGTAATTAATGAAGATATTGGTAATTGCACTAATAAAGAGGAAGTTATTAAGTTCTTTAGTGACAAACTGAGCTTTGAGTCAGTATCTGTTTCTATGGCAACGGAGAAAAAATAATAGTGTAGATACTGCTTTTCTACTACCATCAAACCATTGATTTTACTCTTATAGCAGAGGCGGACATCGTTCGCCTCATTATATTCCTCCAAACATCTAATATAATCACTTTGATTACTGCTTATATCCTAAGTTTCTGAATTCTATAGCAGCCATATAAGACAAATTTTCATATACTTTGTATTATTATAGTGCTAAAATATTAACAATTACAAAATAAACGACATCGAAATGAGGGATCAACATGTATTTGCAAAACTATGAAGAGTTAAAAAAAGCAATTGACTCAATGGTTATCAGCGCTGAGGAAAAACTGATGATTATGGCCGGAGATAAATCAGCAGTTTTTGTTGAAGCAATGATCACGTATTTGAACGAAAAGAACATCCAATTCTTCGGCGGTATCTATTCAGGGCTGCTGGTAGGAAATAAGAACTACCGCGAAGGTTTTATTGTACATAAGGTAAAGCCGGTTTTCACATCCCTTGTATTACCTCATCTGATGAGATTTAAACAAAATCCCGCGGAATTTAACGGCTGCACGGCCATTGTTGTTGTAGACGGACTTTCCAGCAGTATGAAGGTCCTGACCGATACCTTATTCGATAAGCTTGGCAGTAACGTGACTTATATCGGCGGCGGAGCAGGCTTTTATGACATGCAACACAGAAAAAGCGTTTTTACAAATGACGGACTGTTCGAAGATGCTCTTTATGTCTGTATTATCAAAAACAATACCTGCCTTGCAGTAGAGCATGGATGGGAAAAGCTTCAGGGACCATTCTTTGTGAAGGAATCTCTGGACAATGTTCTGGTGCAGCTGGATCTGGACAGTGCTTTTGAGGTATACAAGCACGTTATTGAGGAAGAAGAGAGAATTACACTTTTCAAGGACGATTTCTTTATTTATGCCAAGGATCATCCTTTTGGAATCATACAAAAAGATGGAAGCATTGTTGTAAGAGATCCTATCGCTACAAATGATAAGGGCGAAATCATTTGTGTGGCAGACATCCCTGAAGGTAGCGATGTTTATGTTCTGAAGGGAGATGTCGGCACGCTGCTGGCTTCATCCAAAAAAATCACTGTCATTTGCCCGGTAAGCAAAGGCAAAAAATATATGCCATTTCTCTTCAATTGTATTTCCAGAGCAATGTTTCTTGAAGACAGATTCACAGAAGAGCTAAGCAACATTCAAAGCAATCTGGATTTCCCGCTTCAAGGAGCTTTGTCCATAGGTGAAATTGCTACCAATCATGACGGCAGTATCATGATACATAACAAATCTACCGTATTGGCATATATAGAAGAATAACCGATTCGGTTTACTATGAACCAATGAATCTCTTTTTTCATACTCCCTCTGATTAAGCGGAGGGAGTATGATACTCACTGTGTGAAGATGCAGAGTTATCCGATTTCACGATTATGTTCAATAACCTGCTGAAATATCTACAACATTCGAAAGCGCCTTCCCATTCATATATGCTTCAAGATTGTCAGCACAAATGCGTACTAACCGATCAAAGGTTTCCGGTAGTTCAAAGCCGCCTGAAACATGTGGTGTAATAATGGCATTTTTTATTCTCCAAAGCCGGTGATCGGCCGGAAGCGGTTCAGGGTCTGTCA
The DNA here is from genome assembly GCA_023441845.1 of Bacillota bacterium. Classification (GTDB taxonomy): domain Bacteria; phylum Bacillota; class Clostridia; order Acetivibrionales; family DSM-2933; genus JAEZNF01. The sequence continues at coordinate 2,410 of JAEZNF010000084.1, forward strand.
CATCCAGCGCTGCACCTGCAATTTGTCCACTCTCCAGTGCATCACACAAAGCTTCCGTATCTACAGTGCTTCCGCGTCCTACATTGATTAACACGGCATTTTTCTTCATTAGCTTCAATGTGCCGGCATTGATTACTTTTTGGGTAAGGCTGGTCGCCGGCAAGCTCAGCGCCACAATATCCGCCCGTGGCAGAACCTCTTCAAATTTGTCCATCAGGTGAAGCTCGTCCAGGTATTCAGGTTTGTCGGTGCTCTTCCGCCTAATACCAATGGTATATGCACCCAGTAAACTCATTTTGCGGGCAAACTCGCCTCCGATATCTCCCAATCCAACCACGAGTGCAGTGGATTGGTAAATGGCCTGGATACTTCCCGCATGGGACCAATCCGCCTGTAATTGTTTATCCCTGTATAGATGCAGATTTTTATACATCTCTAATAGAACGCCGAGCATATATTCAGAAATGGCCAGACCGTATGAGCCTGAAGCATTTGTAAGCACTGCACCGTCGGGCATTACACCTTTCCTTGCAAATTCGTTTACTCCTGCGCTTTGGAGCTGCAACCATTCCAGATTTTTCGACTCCTTTACGATTGCGGCAGGAGGAGAACCTATAATGATATTAGCATCGAGGACCAAAGCAGCATCCACCTTTTTGGGGTCCGCATAAGTGAATTTTGCAGACGGAGCTTTCTCCTCCAGAAGCTTTTTATGTACTTCCTTCACCGGGATCAGAACGAGTATGTGTTTCACCTGTTGTTACCTCCGAATGGCTAAATAATAGTATCATTATATATTCCCCGTGTGCATATTTCAAAACACTAAGCTTCATTTGATTTGATTTTTAAGAAATGAAATACAATGAATAGAAAAAATATCTACGCATTTAATTTCACGTTGGGCTCATAATAAAGCAGAGGTGACAGTTTAATTTATGAAAATTATGGTTAACTACAATATTAAAAAGTGTTTTAGTGCCGCACTTCTGATACTTGCAATGATGATAGTTGTTTCCTGCAGTTCTGTGGAAGAAGGTGAGCCATCGAAAGAGATAATGCACGAAGACAGCATCCGTGAAAAAACCATACAAGAAAATATCCTGCAGCAAGGAAATGTCCCGCAAAACAATAAACTGCCACTGGAAATACCGCAAAATAAAAATATGCAGGATTCCGCTTCTGCCAAAAATATTGAATACAACCCAATGGAGCGGAAAATAAAAAAGAATGTATATTTAGGGGGGGAAAATGTTGGTAACCTGACCGAATCAGAAGCGCTTCTAAGCATAAAAAAAATAGCAGAGAAAACAGATAAGGAACCTCTGAATGCAACTTTGGACAGTACTACCTGGCACGTAAAGCCAGGCCAGATCGGGAAAAAAGTGAATGTAGAGAATACCTTAAAAGCTCTTTTGAATGCCCGTGAAGGTAAAAAGATCAAACCGATCGTTGAAAATGTAACACCACCGGTTACGTCTAAAAAGCTTTTGAAAAATATTATAGTAATTGGTAATTATAGAACTGCCTTATTGGACAGAAGTGCATCAAGGGTGAATAATATCAAAATAGCATCAAAAAAAATAGACGGCATCATTTTACAGCCCGGCCAGGAATTCTCCTTCAATCAGGCAGTTGGCAGTATATCCAAATCGAAGGGCTATCAGAAAGCACCGGTTATCGTCAAAGTCAAAAACGTACCCAAACTGAAGGACGCCATTGGTGGCGGCATATGTCAGGTTTCTACCACATTATATAATGCGGTAAAAGAATGCGGATTCATGATACTGGAAAGACATCTTCATTCCAAAGATGTGTACTACGTTCCTAAGGGCGAAGATGCTACTGTTCATTACGGGGGGGTTGATTTTAGATTCAGAAATGACGGAAGCTATCCGGTCATGATCAGAGCTTACCTAAAAAAGAGATCTCTAACCATTGAAATAGTGGAAAACAAGAACTCATGAAAACATAACAAGACCAAGATGTCCCCACCTCCTGACTCTTTTCACTCACTATGCTCATGAGAAAGTCTTGGCGGCGGGGATATATTTGTTTCCTCGTTATAAAAGGGCAGTTCTCAAGAATATGTTCCCGAAAACTGCCCATTAAATACTATTACTTTTTTAAATATGATTTCCTATTACCATTTGCCCCTTTTCATGTGTCCCTCAATCTCCGCTTTGGATCTTTGCTTGAT
>JAEZNF010000085.1 GCA_023441845.1 Bacillota bacterium
TGCCCGATATATTTAACAAGTAAAAAAGTTACTCCCCTATGACCCTTGGAGACAAGGGTTTTTTTTTACCCTTTTATTTGGTAAGATTCAAGCCGATCTTCTCGTTTATAAAATATACGGTTAAAATCTGCAATACAAAAATAACCGGTATACCCAGCATGAATTTAAGGTGCTTTGTTTTATGCCTGAAGACCAAAAAACCAATGTATACACCGGGACAACCGCCGATAAGGCCAAGAAGGAACAGATTACGTTCGGGTATGCGCCACTTCCTGTGTCTGGCTTTATATTTATCTGCTGCTACGGTAATAAGGGCTACAACATTTATTATGACAAGTAAAAACACAATTGCAAAAACCCAATCCATTTTATCATTCCACCTTTCGAAATATAACAACGTGGCTTATTGATTTCCTTTTTACCATAAAGACATGATAAAAGCAACATCTATTAAGATAGCCATATACCTTGATTTATTCTGAGGCCGAAGCAAATTCAATTTTAGAGTTGAAAAGTTGAAAATCTATAATTGCCCCCATTGAGCCTATAGTAGTATAATTTATTGTTAGTATTTGCATAGGTGTGCATATTTGGGGGGAGAACGTATGAAGGAGTCAATTGGAGACGGTATATGCTGACTTATTATACCCAAACGGCTATTTTAATAGAATCGGGGTATGAAAATTCATCTTAAATGTTTACAAATTATTCACAAATAATTAAAATTATTTTTTTAAAATATAAAGTATATATTTTTCCGAGGAGGTAGAAGGTTTTGGAAGAACAGCAAATGAGTTTCTTAGAAGATGGAAAGAAAATTTCCTTATTGAAAGAAGAAATAAATAAAGTAATAATAGGACAGGAATATATGGTTGATAGAATCCTTATAGGCCTTTTGACAGGCGGGCATATCCTTTTGGAGGGCGTTCCGGGATTAGCCAAGTCATTGACTGCAAGTACCGTATCAAAGGTTATTGGGGTTGATTTTAAAAGGATACAGTTCACACCGGATTTGCTGCCTGCGGATATTCTCGGAACGGAAATATACAAGCAGAATACAGGTGAGTTTGTTATAAAGAAGGGCCCGATTTTCGGCAATTTAATTCTTGCAGATGAAATAAACCGCGCTCCTGCAAAGGTACAGTCGGCATTACTTGAGGCGATGCAGGAAAAACAGGTGACAATAGGAGAAACTACATATCAATTGGATAAGCCGTTTCTGGTAATTGCGACGCAAAACCCACTTGAGCAGCAGGGTACATACCCGCTTCCCGAGGCACAGCAGGACCGTTTTATGTTGAAATTGAAGATTAAATATCCGGATAAGGATGAAGAAAAGAAAATCATTAATCGCTTCTCTAGGGAAGATTCGGCTGCGCCTGATGTGAAGGTCATATTATCCCGTGAGGATATCTTTGAAATGCGCAAAAAAATTGACACCATATATCTTGATGAGAATATTGAAAATTATGTCCTGGATATCATTTTCAAGACCAGGGAAGAGTCTCCGTATATCGCATGCGGTGCGTCGCCCCGTGCTTCCATTAACCTGATTAAAGCGGCTAAGTGCAGGGCGTTTATAGAAGGACGTAATTATGTTAAACCCGATGACATCAAAGCCATGGTTTACGATGTACTAAGGCACCGTATCCTGCTTACCTACGAAGCGGAAGCAGAGGACATTACTTCGGAAAAAATTATAGCTGAAATACTGGAACAGGTTAATTTACCTTGATTACCTTAAGGGGCATTGAGCCTCCTCGGATTTTGCCGGATTTCTCTTCGAGAAATAGCCACTAATAAAAGGCTCGGGCTTATCGGGAGCTACTTGACTTTTGCCGGATTACCTCCGGGAAATGGTGCTAATCAAAGTTAAAGAAAGCCAAAAAGGACGTGTTTAAATGTTTTCCAGTGAACTGGCCAAGAAAATAAGACACATTGAGATAAAATCAAATAAACTGGTTGAAGAAATATTTTCAGGCGAATACCGTTCCGGATTCAGAGGAAAGGGAATGGAATTCGAGAATATACGGCAGTATTATCCGGGGGATGATATCAGAAGCATAGACTGGAATGTTACTGCGCGCCATAACAAAGCCTTTGTAAAGGAATTTTGCGAAGAGCGTGAATTAAATATATTTCTTTTAATCGATATGTCCCGTTCAAACAGTTTCGGCAGAAAAAAGGAACTGATTGCCGAGGTTGGTGCAACGCTGGCTTTTTCAGCCAACAGGAATAATGACAGGGTAGGGGTTATTTTCTTTACCGAAAAGGTTGAAAAATTTATTCCCTCAAAAAACGGAAAAAAGCACGTGTTGTCTATTATAGAAAGCATTTTGAATTTTACGCCGGAAGCCGGCGGTACAAATGTTACCAATGCATTGCAGTATTTTAACCGCATTGAGAAGAAACCCTGTGTTGTGTTTTTAATTTCGGATTTTCTTGATGAAGGCTACCAGAAGGATCTTAAGATTACCTCAGGGCGCCATGACCTTGTTATGGTACGGGTAATGGACAGGGCCGAGGAATTAATTCCTGCAGGTGCCATATTTTCTTTTGAGGACCTTGAAACAGGAGAGACAATTGTAGTGGACAACCTGAAGAATGAATTCAGGACCTCCAACCATTTAAATATACTGAAGAATAATCTGATAGATGTTTATACGGATGAGGACTATGTTATGCC